>DASYTA010000320.1:0-7290 GCA_036002745.1 Cyclobacteriaceae bacterium
GTCTCGTTCTTTTCCAAGCTTATCTTGATCATAGGCATCACCTTTTTTTATGAGACTTAGCCCAATATTTTTTGAAACCAGGTTGGCGACTTTTTGATCTGGGATATTGTAAAAAATAGTGTCGTAAACAAACAATGGCCCTGGAATGATGGTGTACTTAACTGCAATACGCTTTTTTCGCCCCTCTTTAAAACTGTCATTTACCTTAGCTTGAAAATACCCTCTGTTAAACAAAAACGCTACTATTTTGTCTTTGCTTTGATGCATTGCACTTGTATCAAAGACGGCTATTGGCTCGCCCCATTGCATGAAAAGATTCCCGTTATCAATCTTTTTGTTGATCGCATCGATCTTGTTTTGCTTTCGGTACTGTAGGTTGGCAATTTTTTTCTCACTTTTAGTAGCGGCAATTTTCTTGTCGAATTTTTTTTCTGCTTTCTGCCGCTTCTTGAAAAATTTTTCTTTTGAATAGTTTTTTTTGCCTTTATAGTAGAGCGCTACACCTACACTAATAGGTAACGGACCGAGCCGGTCATTAGCTTTTTGCACAAATAGGTCGTTGAGACCTTCTTTATTAAAGCCCTTTGGTGCTTCTATTGTTTGGTTGTAAAGCAACTTTTCATTTCCTTGAAGACGCTTAGTACTTAGGCAGCTGCTAGCCAATATGGCTATGCTACCAACGAAGCAAAATGAACCAACCCTTTTTATAAAAGTCTGCAAAATGGTGTCTAAAGCGAAAATTAAATACCTCAAATCTCTGCAAGTAAAGAAATACCGAAAACAGGAACAATCTTTTGTGGTGGAAGGGGCAAAAAGCGTGCAGGAACTTTTGGGCTCCAGCTTTGACGTAACCTGGGTAGGGGGGACAAAAGATTTCCTCCAAACACATGCCCGCCAACTTGCATCAAGAAAAATAGAAGTTGCAGAAGTCAGTGCAAAAGAACTGGAACAACTTGGTTCATTTCAAACTAATGAAACGGTGATGGCCGTCGCTAAAATGAAACAGAATTCATTACCTGATTTGAAAGATGAATTTGTTCTTCTTCTCGATGACCTACGCGATCCTGGAAATGTCGGCACTATCATCAGGACAGCCGATTGGTACGGGATTAAAAATATAATCGCATCAGATGAGACAGCTGATTTTTACAATCCTAAGACAATCAGTGCAACCATGGGGTCTTTTTGCAGGGTGAACGTATTTTACACCAATCTGAGTGAGTTCTTTCGTCAAAATAAACTTCCAGTATTTGGAGCGTTTATGGACGGAGCTAATGTTCATCAACTTGATTTTGGCAAGAGCGGTTTGATCGTGATTGGAAATGAATCGAATGGAATTTCGGAGGAGGTAAGTCAATTTGTTCAACAGCGGATCACGATTCCAAAAATCGGCGGAGCGGAATCCCTTAATGCGGGAATAGCCACAGGAATTATTCTGGATAATATTTTTCGGCTAAAAAAATGAACTGCTCTGCCCAGCAGATTCTTCAGAGAGCTTCTCAGCATTTTCTTTCCCCAAGTAACGATCGATAAGGTAATGACCTCCGTAGATCAATGGAGTAAGGAGAATAGCAACCGAGAACTTATATAGATAATTGGTAATTCCGATCGCTAAAATTTGCTGGTTGGAAAAAATACCAGTGAAAGCGAGATACAACACCACAAAACTGTCGATGAATTGAGAGATTAACGTTGATCCTGTTGCTCGTAACCAAAGCATTTTACTCCCCGTGACTCTTCTTAGTTTTTGAAATACGAAAACATCCACCAATTGTCCAATTAGAAACGCTGCGAGTGAGGCGACAATGATGCGCTGGCCTTGCCCGAGAATTTTGTTGAAAGCAAAATCCATGTTAAAATAATTTCCTTGCGCATCAGCATTGTTGGCATCCATCCACCATTGTGCGGGAGGAAGCTTCATGGTCAAATAAATCACTAAAAACGAATAGGCAATAAAACCTGCAGCGAGATAACTAATACGCTTTACGCCGGGTTTTCCAAAATATTCATTAACGAGATCGGAGGTGATGAATACCACAGGCCAAATTACTGCGCCAGCAGTAAGGTTGAAATCCATAACAAAACCAAGAATATTCAGATTCGCCGGTTGAAGGCCAAGGGATTGCTCACCGGAAAATATTTTAACGCCAATCAGTTCAGCGATAATCGCGTTGGTAAGAAAGATTCCTGCCAACACGATGAACAATTTATTTTTCTTTTGCTCGAAGGTGTTATTCACAAGGTAAAGATAGAATCAATCCTGTAAAGTAAAAGTAGTTCCTTCTATAGCAAGTTCAGTATTCGAGAAGTAAGCTCGCGCTTCCTCGAGTAACATGTTAAGATCCTTGTATCGTGCAGAGAAGTGCCCAATGATGAGCTTCTTCACTTGCGTGCGTTTAGCTATTTCAGCGGCCTGAGCAGCTGTACTGTGTTTGGTTTCTACCGCTTTGTCAATATCGGCTTGCATGAAGGTGGCTTCATGGTACAATAAATCGATGCTCTTGATTTGATCTATCATCGATTCATTCCAGGCAGTATCCGAACAATATGCATATGACAGCGAAGGTCGTGGTGGTAGAGTAAAATCTTCATTCTTATAAAGAAGATTGCCTTTGTCATCGAGAACATCTAATCCATTTTTCAGTGCAGCAATTTGCTGCAACTTCATTCCGTCCACCAATTTCTCTTTGTTAATTCTTCTTGGTTTTACTTTTTCTTTGAACAGAAACCCGGCACAGTCTAGCTTATGAATTAGGGGGATCGTTTGAACTGTTAGCGCATCATCTTCGAAAAGCGTTTGAATCTTTGTTGGCGTAAAAGGATGGAAGATGATCTTGTAATTCAATGCGGACTTTGAATGCTTGAGATGTAGGGTGATAATTTCATCAAGACCAGGAGCACTGTATAAATGAAGCTCATTTGTGCGCTTATGAAGATGCATCGAAAACAGCAATGGCATGAGCCCCAGGTAATGATCACCGTGGAGGTGGCTAATAAAAATGTGATCAATCTTATGAATTGAAATCTGTAAACGCGCCAATTGTATTTGTGCGCCCTCTCCGCAGTCAATTAAAAAATGCCTGTTTTGAATTTCAAGATACTGCGATGTTGGAAATCGGCCTATCGCTGGCAGCGCGCCACTTGAACCGAGAATGGTAAGGTTGAGCGCCAAAAAATTAAATCTTATTAATCTTTTTTCATGTCTTTCTCAATCTCGTGCATGAACACAGCGTCTACGCCTTCTTCTACAGTAGGAAGTATAGTAAGTACGCTGTCGAGTTGAGAAATCTTAATCAATTTCATGGTATGGTCGGAAAGACAAGCTAAAACAAAAATGCCTTCCTCTTCCTGTAAAATGCGGTTGCCTACCAGCAATGCACTCAATCCCGATGAATCGGTATATTTTACTTCGCTCAAATCGAGAATGATGTTTCTAACTCCTTCGGCATGAAGTGTTACCATCTCTGATTTTAGTTGAGGAGCTACGTTAGAATCTAATTTCTCTTCGTGGAGCTTTATTAGGGTATATTTTTCCTGCTTATCGATGGTGTACTTCATGAGCTGAGTAAAATTTGGAGCTAAAATAGTTCAATTTATCGAATTAACGATGCTCGATTCGATTCGTTCCAAAATATTGGAATAATTTATTTCGTTTATCGGCTTACCAATCATTTGGTGGTAAAGTTCTTTGTATCGATCCGAGATTTTCTTCACAATTTCATCTGTCATTTCAGGTACTCGCTGACCGTCTTTTCCCTGGAATCCATTTTCAATCAGCCATTGACGAACAAATTCCTTTGACAATTGTTTCTGCGTTTCTCCGGCCCGTTGTCTTTGTTCGTACCCTTCTTTGTAGAAATATCGGGACGAATCCGGTGTATGCACTTCATCAATCAAATAAATTTTTCCATTCTGCTTTCCAAACTCATATTTGGTATCCACCAAAATAAGATTGCGCTGTGATGCAAGTTGAGTTCCGATCGCGAAAAGATTAAGTGTATAATCCTCTAGAGTTTCATAATCCTTCTTACCCACAATTCCTCTTGCTAAAATTTCTTCCTTCGAAATGTCTTCATCATGCCCCACACTTGCTTTCGTAGTCGGTGTAATGATCGGTTTGGGAAGCTTATCATTTTCTTTGAGGCCATCAGGCATGGGTACACCACAGACCTGTCTTTTGCCTGCTTTATATTCTCGCCAGGCGTGGCCCGAGAGATAGCCGCGCACCACCATCTCTACAGCAAAGGTTTCGCATTTAAAACCAATAGTAACATTTGGGTCGGGAGTAGCTAATACCCAGTTAGGAACAATATCTTTTGTAGCACTGAGGTTGAAGGCAGCAATTTGGTTCAGTACTCTTCCCTTGTCAGGAATCGCTTTAGGAAGAACGACATCAAAGGCGGAAATTCTATCGGTGGCCACCATCGCCATCTTATCACCGAAATAATATACATCCCTAACTTTGCCTTTATAAAAACCTGTTTGTCCTTTGAAATTGAAATTTGTCTCCTTGATGGCGTTTTGCATGGGGTGAAGTTTGTAGCAAATTAAGAACGATTGGCGATTCGCCACTCGCCTCATAAATTTATTTTTTTTCGTCAGGCTTAGGCTCCATTAAAATACCTGCCTTGAAATTTTGCTGCTTAATAAGATTTCCGTTTTCATCAAACTCCTTCCACTCTTTGTGCTTTTTATTAGCAACATACTCACCTTGTTCCTTGATTTTGCCGTTTGGCCAATAGCTAATGTATGGCCCGTGCATTCGGCTGGCTCGGAATTCGCATAGGCTCAATAGCTTGCCATCATCATAAAAATTCTTGACGGGTCCTGTGATGAGATTAAATTTCCACGTTTCTTCTACTTTCTTTTCACCATTGGGATGGTAGGTGGTTCGCATACCGCTGAGTTGCCCCTCAGCATAGGTTTCTTTGAGCGTTAATGTCTTTCCATCTGTTCCATAGAAAAGCCAAACACCATGCGGTTTACCAAGCCTGAAATTCTTTTCAAAAAGTTGTCGGCCGGTGCTATCATATTCGTCAACTTCACTGTCCACTCCGTTCAATGCCAACTGTTCTTTCGTTTTGATTTTGCCATTGGGGTGATAATCGGTATTGGTTCCGATTTTTGATCCCAAGTTAAAATGATATTCATGGCGCAGTTTTCCATCGGCATAGTACCCAATATTGCTGTCGTGCAATTTACCATACATGAAATGTCCTTTTAAGAGCAAGTGACCTAAAGGATCATAACTAAGAAACTCTCCAACTTTTTCTCCTTCCTTGATCGTATAAACTAACTCGAGCTGTGTGTTAGGATAATAGGATTTATAAAACCCGCTGATAAAGCCGTCTTTATAATTGGCTTCAGTTTCGATGTTGCCAGTTTGATAAAAAGTTTTGGTGATGCCGTTGGGTTTTTGATTTTTGTACGTAATCTCTTTTCTAATTTTTCCCGAAGCGTAATATTCTTTCACCATTCCATCTGGTTTGCCATTGGCAAACTTGCTTTCCATTTTTAAGATCCCTGAAGGAAAATAAGATCTTACACTGTCGACTAATTTGTTGTTTTGATAGAATGCGGTTTGAATGGGCTTACCTTTTTCATCAAACACTTCAACAGATCCATGGCGCATCCCATTCTCGTAGTTGATTTTGCGGATTAGTGTTCCGTTGGGGTGATATTCATAAAACGTTCCCGAGCGTACACCATTTACAAAAGTTCCTTCGATTGAAAGTTTACCGCTAGGAAAGTACTTGCGATACTTTCCTTCCATAGTTCCGCTTTCGTCAATCACAAAGAAGTCTTCTTTGACGAACGACTTGGAATCGTCGTAATAGGTCTTAACTTCCTTTTGAGCGAGGCAAATGAAATTACAAATGGTGAGGAATAGGCAAAAGGCGAACTTCATCAGAAGAGAGGCAGAATTATTGATTCATTAACGAATGGATCGGGGATTCAGTATCAGGCTGCAAAAATCAGTTTATATTTTCTCAATCACAATAGCCGAAGCACCGCCACCACCATTACAAATGCCCGCTACACCGATGGATGAATTATTTTGTTTCAAAATATTGGCAAGTGTCATAGTAATTCGCGCACCAGATGCACCAAGAGGATGTCCCAAAGCAACGGCTCCACCGTTCACATTTACTGTGGAAGGATCAAGTCCGAGTTTAATATTGTTGGCTATCGCGACTGCCGAAAACGCTTCGTTAATTTCATAGAAGCCGACATCTTTCTTTTCAACGCCTGCCATCTTCATCGCCTTTGGTATTGCCAATGAAGGAGTTGTCGTAAACCACATCGGGTCTTGAGCCGCATCTGCGAAACCACGGATTTTTGCAATTGGTTTTAACCCAAGCTCTTTTGCTTTCTCGGCACTCATCAATATTACTGCTGCTGCTCCGTCATTAATCGTTGATGCATTAGCAGCGGTTACTGTTCCTTCTTTGGTGAAGACAGGTTTTAGTCCTGGAATCTTTTCGAAGTTTACGTTCTTGTATTCTTCGTCTTCGCTGAAGAGTGTTACGTCACCTTTCTTGCCTGTGATTTCTACTGGGACAATTTCATCCTTGAATTTTCCAGCTGCCCATGCTGCGGCTGATCTTTTGTATGAGTTGATGGCATAGTTATCTTGATCTGCACGACTGATATTCATTTCTTTCGCAGTGTTGTCGGCACAAACGCCCATTGCGCAATGATTGTAAACATCGGTAAGTCCATCGTAGGTTAATCCATCTAATAATTGCCCGTCACCGTATTTGTAGCCGTAGCGAGCTTTCGTTAAATAATAGGGGATATTGCTCATGCTTTCCATTCCGCCAGCCAACACCACATCGTTTTGACCAAGCATGATCGATTGAGCTCCCAACATGATTGACTTCATTCCTGATGCGCAAACTTTGTTAACGAGGGTGCAAGGAATATTGTAACCAAGTCCAGCTCCAACTGCCACTTGAGTTGCTGGCGCCTGACCTAATCCGGAAGAGATCACGTTGCCGTAGAATACCTCTTGAATGTGTTTCGGATCTAAGTTGATTTTTGCGAGCGCACCTTTTACAGCAATGGCTCCCAATTTCACAGCAGATAAACTTGACAGACTTCCGCCAAAGCTTCCGATTGGCGTGCGAACAGCCGATACGATTACAACTTCTTTCATGATCTCAGATTTAAAAATTTGAAAATTGAAGATTGGAAAATTCGCTTACTAGTTACTTCGCCAACTCAACTTGACCAGCTCAAAATTACAAATTCAGGATTAAACCAGATCCAATTTTTAATCTTCGAATT
>DASYTA010000321.1:0-4836 GCA_036002745.1 Cyclobacteriaceae bacterium
TTTATCAACTAAATTTATGTCTGTATTTTTACACCTATGCCTGCAAAAAATTCTACTACGGGAACTACTTCGCACCGAACGAAGGATATCGTCATCAGTTCAGTTATCTCCATCGCCATAACCATTGTATTTGGTTATTACTTTTTGTACATCGGCAATCGCGAGCGAAAGCCAACGTTTTATCTCGATCCAACGCGCACCACTATTTTGGATAAAACAAATGCGGCCAATGCCCCTTTGATGCTTTTAAAATCAAATGGCGATACCATCCATTCCGATGTTACTTCCGTCTATTTTTATTTTTTCAATCAAGGTTCAGAAACTATTAAAAGGGAAAATGTTTATGAGCCGTTAAAAATTGTGCTCCGCGATAAAGCAGAAATATTGGATTTCAAATTATTGAAAGTGGCGCGACCTGTTTCAGGAATAAAATTGGTGCGAGATACGGCAAGTAATTCATTATCCATCAATTTCAAAGCCCTGGAAAAAGATGATGGTCTGGTAGGTCAAATTATTTTTGAAGGAAATAAGAATGCGAGTATCACATTGGAAGGAGGAATTGACGGCGCTAAATATTTTGAAACGCATTTGTCAAGTATTGATCCATTGTACGTCACGGTAGCGATCGGAATTTTATTAATTTCAGGATACATTTTTTTGATTTTGAACAAACGCAATCCAAAAAATTCCGCAAAATTAATTTCCGTTTTCTCAGCCATTCCCATATTGTATTTGTTGCTAATGCTTTACAAAACAGAATGGTTTGTAAAAAATACCGTACCAAGAGCATTACAACTCGAGCAATATAAAGATACCAATGAGAGCTTGTTCGAATTTCCATCCTGGCTGAAGAATAAGTAAAGAATTAATTTTTTTCGAATGAAAGAATTATCTCAACTTTGGGATCAACAATTTATTTCTTTTGAAGCCACTCAAACACATTGCTGTTTCCGGGAATATCGGTTCAGGAAAAACTACGCTAGCTGAAAAACTTGCCAAGCATTATGGTTGGACTCCCTTGTACGAGTCCGTTGAACACAATCCTTACCTCCGCGATTTTTATGAAGACATGGCTCGATGGGCCTTTCATCTTCAAATTTACTTTCTCAACAGTAGATTTAATCAAGTAAGAGTAATTCGCGAAAGCGAGAAGACAATCATTCAAGACAGAACCATTTACGAAGACGCTTACATTTTTGCAAAAAACCTGCACGCTAGCGGCCATATTAATGAGCGCGATTACCAAAGTTATCTCGACATTTTTCATTCGATGATCACGTTTGTACAGCCCCCCGATTTGTTGATTTATTTGAAAGCCGATATACCAAAATTGGTGCACCAGATTCAACGACGCAATCGCGATTTTGAATTCAACATCAAACTAGAATATTTGAAAACACTGAATGAGCACTACGAAAAATGGATCAGCGAATACAAACATGGTAAAGTACTTACGATCGATATGAACAATCTCGACTTCGTAAAGAACATTGAAGATTTCTCAACTATAGTAGGCAAGGTTGACTTGGAGCTGAATAACTTGTTCAGCTAAATCTTTATTGCCCCACCATAAACACTGCATTCGCGAAAATCATTTTTCCGTTTTCCCAGAAGCAACGGAAGGTGGGATTATCAACCATGTAAACAACATGGCCTTTGCCTTTGTCTTCCACACCAAAAACCAAAGTATTCTCTAGTTTTTTGTTGATTTTATTGCCTGCAAAACCAATGATCGGCTTTTGTTTGCCTCTTAATGTACCAACATTCCATCCATGCTCAAGAAAAACATAATGCAATTCGTTAGTGCGCAATGAATAATAAAAATCATCCAACCCAAAAGCAAGTGGATGTGTCTTATCCAAATTCACTTTATAGATCGCACCAAAAATATTATTGCTCAATTCTTTTCGCTCGGCCTCAGCATACTTTACCGGTCCTTCTTTTTCGCGTTGTTCTCTTTCATCCTTTTCAGCTTTTTTCTTGGTATCTTCATCAACAAATTCTTTCAACGCAAAGCCTTTCTTATCGGCAAATGCCGCAGCTCCATTCGCGATAAGAATTAATCGTCCGCCATCGTTTACCCATTTTTCGATAACACCAACTTGTATGTCATCAAATAATTTATAATTACCATCGGGCACAATGAGTACAGTATATTTTGTCAGATCAACAGTCTTAAAATAGTCTGTCGGAATAGCGCTCACAGGAAAATGAATCTGTTGCTCGAAGAAATGCCATATCTCGCCATGACCCAACGAAGAAGTCTGATCACCTCCAAGCAATGCCACCTTGGGCATCTTCAAAAAATTTACGTCACCTGAGCCGAAATCCAAACCTTTATCAACAAAACCTGTTGCCGAAAAATAAATCTTACGGTTGAGGTCTTTAGCTATCGACTGCACGGTTTTGTCAAAATCATTGATGCTTTCGTTATTTCTTCGTGTTACGATTAATGTTCCTGGATCAAAGCTTTGTCCGCTGAGAGTAAACATCTTTTCAGAGGCGCGAACTTTCATTCCCTTTTTCATTAGAGCTGCCAGCAACTCCACATCATTTAAACTTTGGTATTTAAAAACATAGGCATAAGGCTTATCTGGAATAGTTGAAGATGTAATTGGTGCCGCTTGGTAGTTTTTTGCAACTGCAACTTTCTCATTAAGCGCAAAAGCTTTCAATCCATAACTGTAAAATAAATTCCACGCCGTGATATCATAGGTAAGTGAATCGTTGAGTTTACTTTGTGGCTCAAATACGGTGGTGATAAATCGTCCTTTAGGTTGATAGATATTGAACACGATATCTTCGGTTGTCAAGTTGAAATTATTTTGACCTTGTATTGTGAAGTCAAACCCGCGAGCGGCTTTGCCAGCACTTGCGTGACCAAATTGTATGCTGTGAGTAGTTAACCAATCCGTCATCTTTTTTATTTTATCAGGATTGTTTTCCGTCTTGATCACGTACGTCTTATACGGAGCAGCAGGGTTGGTGCTATTTTCTTTAAAGAATTTTTCAAATTCATCATTCAGTTTCGCTGCATTCAATGAAGATGTTTCAATAGTGCTTAAGCCACTGGTGAAGTGATGAGTGAGTCGATCTTTTAAAGTTAAGGGATCTCCTTCATTGGTAGTCACCGAAACTCCTGCACCAATTCCACCTTGCTCGTATGTCATACCTATAGCTCCACTATAAATCGGATAAGTATCTCCGTAGCTAGGATAAAAAAGATCAAACCGTTCTTTGGTGAAATACAACCAACCTTGTTCATCAAAATATTTCGCGTTGTTCTTTCCGATGATGGCTTGAAACTCGCGTTGCCAAGTGCTAATCACTTCATGAAACGGTTCGGCCGCAGGGGCGAAGTAGTAAGGTGTGTTATACGATTGCTCATGAAAATCCACATGAACCTGAGGCATCCATTGATTGTAAATTTTAATTCGTGATTGTGATTCGGTCTGTGTTTCCCAAGCCCAGTCGCGGTTCAAATCAAATAAATAATGATTCGCTCTTCCTCCAGGCCATGGCTCTCGGTGCTCGCGAGCTTGCGGATCGTTATTCGCTGGAATATTTCCATACTGGTTATAATAGTTAGCATAGCGATCGCGACCATCAGGGTTGATACATGGGTCGATGATCACTACCGTGTTCTTTAGCCATTCTTTAGTTTTAGAATTAGTTGGATTAACTAATTCATAAATTGTTTTCATAGAAGCCTCCATCGAGTTGGCTTCATTTCCATGTACATTATAACTCAACCACACGATTGCCACTTTGGTAGTTGGAGTTCCATTGAGCATGCCTGCTCTCTTCAAATTATCCTGACGAATTTGTTCTAGGTTTTTAAAATTATCTGCGGAAGTAATTACAGAATAGATCAACGGCCGATGCTCATAAGTTTCTCCGTACTGTTGAAAACTTACATTCTGTGGAGCTGCTTCAGCCACATGCTTAAAGTACTCGACCATCCGATAGTGTCGCGTGAAGCGATCGCCTAATTCATAACCAAGAAATTCCGAAGGACTTTGAAGTTTAATTTGGGTAAATGCGCAATGACTTAATGCGAATAGTAGAAAAGCCAGGATAGATTTTTTCATAAAATAGATATAAGGCAGGAAGATGATTAAAAATTATTTCTGCTTCAATAGTTTTTTTATTTGCGGGGTATGATGACCAACATGCTCCCCGATAAACTTAAGAGTATGCTGAATATTCAACATACCCACACGTACATGCCTGTATACTTTTCTTTTGATATGATGACTCTCTATTGGGTCCAAAATATTTTTTAATTCAAGGCGCGTCAAATCCCATTTTGCAATCAATTTGTTCAAATCCGTTTCATCCGAAGTTTTAGCAACCACTATTTTTGGTGCTTTGAACTTTAAAGGCAACCGTTGAGAAACGATGAGTAAAATCATTTTCAGTTCCTCTAATAAACCACTATCCTCCAATTCATTAATTCCCAATATTTTCTTGTGGAGATATGCTATTGATAAGTCTTCTGCAGTAATTAAGTGTGCAATAATTTGATTAATCGACCACTTGGTGGGTAGATGTGTGTTAAGCTTATCATATGAGAGATCTTTTAAAGAAAGAAGCAGAGTCCTTCTCTGCGTTTCAATTTTGTTATAGAGATCTTGCAGTCGTGCGTTCATAAAATCATTAACTATAAAAATATGAATTATCGCTCTTTTGAGGATAAAAGGTTTTCAGCTACATTTAGTAACCTTAAACACGCAACTCTAAACTCTTACAATTATGAATACAAACTACGCTGGATTTTGGAAACGGTTTTTAGCTTTCATTATTGATGCTATCATCATTGGATGTATCAGGTGG
>DASYTA010000322.1:0-4602 GCA_036002745.1 Cyclobacteriaceae bacterium
CTACGAACAACTAATAATGATCTACAAACAACTAAACTACCAGTCTGGTTTCCCTTTGTCTTTTGGTTTAGTCGCCTTGCGCTTGTTTTGCTGCAAGTATTGAACTTCCTGATTCTTCATTGCTTCCAGAATCATCTTTGCCTTCTCTTCGCTGATCTTCATCTCTTTCAATTTTTCTGATAACTGAGGATCGGGCTTGTTCTTGTCTTTGTTCTGTTGATCTTTCTTTTCCTGCTCTTTTTGTTGCTGCTCTTTCTCTTTTTGTTCTTTTTCCTTTTGTTCTTTGTCTTTCTGGTCTTGCTTATCTTTTTGATCCTTCTTTTGCTGATCTTGTTTGTCTTTGTTCTGTTGATCTTTTTTATCCTTTTGATCTTTCTGATCCTTGTTGTCTTTGTTCTGATCTTTCTTGTCCTGGTCCTTCTGATCTTTGTTTTGATCTTTTTTCTGATCGTCTTTCTTATCCTGGTTGTTTTTGTCCTTGTTTTGTTGTTCTTGTTTTTTCTTCTCCTCCAGTTTCTTTTTCACCATTTCATAATTATAGCGAGCTTGTTCATTGTTGGGCTCGGCCTTCATCGCTTGCTTGAAATAGTTAAGGGCTTCTTCAAACTTTCCCTGACGATTGGCAACGACTCCCATCTGTTGGTTAGCCCATGAATTTATTTTTGAATCTTTGCTAACAGAAAGAGGCTGGTATCTATTTAAAGCATTGGTCGTGTCGTTTGTATTGAAGTAAGCGTTCGCAAGATTCATGGCAACTTCTTCCTCATCGACATGCAATGAATCAATCAAAAACTTATATTTCTCGATGGCGATTTTCATGTCGCCAGCGAGATAGGCTTTTTTTGCTTCCGATTTTAATTTATTGACTTTGGAGATCTTGGAAGGATCAATCGAGAAGAGTGAAGCAACCAAGAAAATCGTAATCCATTTCATGTGTTAAATATTTTTTTAGCGGTCGCATGGAATGCCCATGTTCTATTTTGTCCTTTTGAACCCGTTTCAGTAAGTGGCCATTTCATATCGTTACGGTCTTTACATCAATCAGCAAATCTAAAACTAAAAGTATTAACGCAGCTAATAAGAAAAAGTAGTAGCGGTTGGCCGAAACATCCACAAAACGTGCATCACGTAGTTCGCCTTCAATCTTGCTGATAGTATTAATGAGCCTGGACACATCGTTTCTACTTTCGTTAATTTCAAAATATTGTCCATTTGTTCTGCTCGCCAACGACTTCAGCGCTGACGAATTTAATTTTGAGATCACCGGATTGCCCTGTCCGTCAACTTTATAACCGCGACCTGACATGATCTGACTTCCATGTTCAGTACCAACGCCCAGCGTAAATAGCTTTATACCCTTATCCTCAATTTCTTTATCAATTTCCTTTGTTTGTTCTCCGAAGTCCTCTCCGTCACTGATGAGAATGATCACTTTGGATTTTTGTTGTGTACTTGGTCCATCCTGGTGGGTAAGTTTGTCGAGGGCCATTTTAAGGGGAGGACCAAAATCGGTTCCACTGGATGGAACCAGACTGCTGTTCATCGTTTCAATAAAAAGGTTAAGTGCATTTTGATCGTACGTAAGTGGGCATTGCATGAATGCTTCCGATGAAAAGATGATAACCCCGACACGATCGGAGTTGAAGGCTTCCACAACCCGCTTCATTTCATACTTCACTTTTTCAAGACGTGTGGGCTGCACATCGAATGCATCCATTGATTTGGATAGGTCCACGCAGATCATGATGTCTTTGCCAACTGATTTGATTTCTTTTTTGGAATCGCCAAAGGAGGGACCCAGAAATGCAATCAACACCAATGCAAAGAAGGCTGTGCGCAATACAAGCTTAAAAAAGATCGTATAAAATGGAGTATTCAATGTGCGGCTAACACGGAAGATCCGGTAAACGAACATTCCGTAGAAGACGAGAAATAAGATTGAGAAAATTATTTGGGCTACACCCAAGTCACGATACCAAACCATCAGTTCAAAAGTGTTGAAGGTTCAAAGTTATAAGTTAAAACTCAAAAGTAGAAACAAGAATTTGACCATTTGCTTGTGATAGAATAAGTAAATTTATTAAGGCGCCGTTAAAGTCATATTGGTGGTTATATTTGAGTTTGGCAACATGAACTAACAATGAAGAAATATTGGATTCTAGTTATAACTGTCACGGGACTACTTTTGATAACATTCTACAGACTGTTACCGACACTCACTGAACATGGTATTGTTAATTTGAACAAACTAGTTGTAACGACAAAGGAACCTTTGATTCCTGATAAGGTAAAAGTCATAGAAGGTTTTTTTTCGATAAACCGACATGATGATTCAGAACTATTTTATAATTGGAGCGATAGCCAAATAATTTATGATGGTGTTAATAAACATCGACCAACAACTGGGCACGGAGAGAATGGTTTCTTAATAGTTTACGATAATGAATACTACTTTCAGTTTTGTCACGTACAAACCGATGAACATTCGGATAATACATTTGACTTCATTTTGACTGAAGCGGACTCATCTGTTTACATTGAAGTCAAAATAGATAGGGGAATGAACTTCAAAAGAAAAATGAACCCTGTGAATCAAGCAAAAACATTTTTAACAAACAGACCATTGGAAAGCATAAAAGGAGGACACTACAACGGAATAGAATTGGAGTAAGAGTATGCACTAATTAATGTCAGTTTGAGCTAGATATATGTCGTCTTTAATTTATTAATTTATTAATTTATTTCTTATAACTAATCATAATCCCCGCCCGGCTTTTCTTATCAATAGTTGTACTGAACCCTGGATTGTTTTTCACAAAGTCCAGATAGTCTTTAGGAGAGTTGCCGTCAATTACGTTGTGCGTTGTATAGCAACCACCTGTTTTTAGTTTCGGTGTTACATCAACGAAATACTGCTTAAGCCAACCTTTGTCTGCGTCAGAAAAAACGAAATCAAACGGACCTGGTAGATCTTTCACCAATTGGTGCGCATCACCAAGTCTTGCATCCACATAGCTGAGTAATCCGACTTCGGTTAAATTTTTGATGGCTTGTTTATGGCGTTCTTCATTTAATTCCAGCGTGATCACCTTACCGCCTGTTTTGCTCATGGCCCATGCCAACCAAATGGTGGAGTGCCCTGTGGAAGTTCCAATCTCAAGAGCTGAAGTGTATTTGTTTTTCAAAATCAGATCATAAAGTGTTTGGCCATCAATGAATGGTACATTAAGGTCATGCCATTCGTCGCGGTGTGCAGTTAAAAAATTCTCGACCTTCTCATCGAGTTCAGGATTGACTTGCGCAATGCTGAGTTGAGAGGCACCAAGCAGGATAATAATGACTAGCTTTTTCATATTTTAAATTTAAGAAATTAGAAAAAGAAAAGGAATGGCGATTAACACCCGTTAGACCATTGATTCAGTGAGTAGAAAAAGAAGAAATGGGGAATAAACCCCTTGGTTCCCTTGTCTAAAGGCAAAAACGGACTAGATTGCTTTTACAATTTAAAATGGCCGAGCAAAGCGATGACGAGCTAGTCGAAAATTCACGCAATGGAGATCTTGCGGCATTTAAGACGCTCGTGATTCGCCATGAAGGAAAAGTTGCGGGAGTAGTACGGTCGATGTTAGGCTCAACGCCTGAGGCCGATGACGTAGGCCAGGAAGTATTTATCCGTTTTTATGAAGCGTTAGGAAAGTTCAGGGGCGAATCGGCTGTGAGTACCTACCTGACTCGCATCGCGATTAATTTGTCGCTGAACGAAATTAAAAGAAGGAAGAGGAGATTTTCAATTTTTACTAAGGAAGAAGAAGGTTGGCATAAGGGAACATCAGATAATAGCAGCGATCTTAACGAAATGATCGCCCATGAATTTAGTCAACTGGATCCTGACTTTCGCGCAGTTGCTACGCTTCGACTCATTGAAGGATACTCTACGGAAGAGACTGCAACCATTTTAGGAATTCCATTGGGTACAGTGCTTTCGAGATTGGCGCGCGCACAAAAAAAGTTGAGAACAGGATTAGAGAAATATCTTAATTAGAAAAATATGAAAGATCTAAATGAAGATTTGTTTTTGCAATCGCTGGATGGAAACATTAGTGATGAACAAAAGAATAAACTGAACGAAGCAATGACTGATCTTGCTCTAAGAAAGAATGCAGATCAGTTTCTAAAACTTCGCTCTAATCTTTTGCGAAAGGAAGTGGATTCATTTGGTCCCTTCTTTGCCGAGAGGATAATCAACCAGATCAAATCGCTGAAGAAAGAAATTGATTATCAGATTTTCTTCTTCTTTAAGAAATATCAGGTTGCTGCCATTGGAGTGGTAGTGGCTCTTATGGTCTTGAACATTTTCTTATCGGATAACCTCACTTTCAAATCTGTATTGGGATTTGAAGATGAACAAGTGGATAATATCGTGTCAATTGATTTGTATCAAAATTTAACTGAATAGTATGACACCGGAAAGAAAGAAAGCATTATGGACCGTAGCGGCAACCTTTGTGATAGGCATTGCGATAGGTGTTTTGGTAACTGGGCTCTTAGCCCGTCAGTTCTATCATGACAGGTACAAGCATGGAGAAAAGAAAGAAAGGAAGG
>DASYTA010000323.1:0-5076 GCA_036002745.1 Cyclobacteriaceae bacterium
GATACCTTCCGATTTAGCTTCCAGAGATTGAGCAATCGACAACATCAATCGCGCATTTGATTCATTGAAGTTTTTTTCTGCTCGTGTAAATTCTCGGGTAGCTTTATCCCGTTCAAGCCGTGCACTATCACGTTGAACTTTTGCTTCCTTCAGGTTCACTTCAGCGATACTCCTCAAGCTATCTGCTTCATCAAATTTTGCTTTCAATTGTTCATTAACTACAGCTAATTGATCTCTTTGTTGCTCGATCTCACTTTGCTTAGAAATTATTTCCTGGGTTTTTTTCTCAGCAATAGTTCGCTGTTGCTCCGCTAAATGACCTGCTGACAATGCCTTGTCCTTTTCAGCTTTGGCCTCCAAAGACCTTTTATCTGCTTCTATTTTATTGATCAATCCATAGAAGAAGAGAGCGATAGCAAACAAAAGAAAAACAGCAAGGATAATATTGGTAACTCGCGCTCTACGGAGCATTCTCCGTTGAAGCATCTCCTGATTTTTTAATTCAGCTTCGTAGGTAATCCTGCTGGTGTCAAGGAATACAATGGCTCGTTCAAAAGCAATGTCATAGCGTTGTGCCCAAACGCGGGTTGGTCGTTGTTTCTTTTGCCAGTTGAGTGCAAGTTGTAAATCAGGTGGGCGCCACAAACTTGTTCGGCCAATCTGATACATGGCGGCTGCATCCGAAACGCGCTTATACATTAAGGCTGACTCTGATTCCTCTGCCGCCCAAACGGCAAGCCTTGTCCAAATACGCATCAAGCTCTCATGTGAAAGCTCTATTACCGTGTCTGCATTTAGTACAACATTTGAGCCTGGCATAAGAAATGACCTGCCTGGCCTTCTAAATTTTTCAATAACATCAACCACTTCACCTTCCGGTGCACCCGAAAGTTCAGAAACCAGTCCTACCTTCACAGGTCTGCGCATTCCAATATCCTGACTTTTTTCGGTCAGCGCCTTGAATAATGTCTCTCCTATTTCTTTTTGCCTTGCGTTGAGTTCTTCAAAAGCTTCATTGGCATGCAAAGAAAGCGCCTGACTTATCTTACCAATAGCATTGTAATGTCTAATATCAAGAGGTTCTCCTGGATCATGATTGGTCACCCAATACTCCCACGTACGCATCATTGCATGTTGAAGTATTGGCAACTGATCCTGATCATCGCCAATGTCATTCAGTAATCGCTTTAACAGCCTCGGAGTAATTTTTCCTCCGCTCACTGTTACCGGTCCTTCTATTGCCATCCGCTTTTGCTCGCGGGTCATTTGAGGAACCAAGTAATTGCTAGCATTGATCATTTCACTAAGGCCAGGATATGTAGCACAGTCTCCAATGAAATCAGACCGCATGCTTAGTGCAACATAAATCGGCACTTCCTTTTGCTGTATAGCCGCTAAAATTAAATTGACATAAGCAGTAGCCTCATTAGCTGTGTCTTCATTTCCATCAGCGTACCTAAAGAGTTCTTCAAATTGATCAATAAGAAGAAATACGTTTTCATTTTCATCCTGTTGAATGTACTTCGCTATCTCTATCAATCCCTGAGGACCACTATGAAGAATTGAATTAATAATAGCCCTGTGTATGTGTTTGTCTGCTTCCTCAATTTTCTTGGACAGGACTAAACCATCAATGATAGAATTTGTGAGATTAGCAATGGGTGAGTTTCCAGGTCGAGAATGAATAATACTCCAGAATGGACCTGTTTGAGTTACGAAACCGCCATAGAGAACAGGCACAACCCCACAAAACATTAAGCTTGACTTACCACTTCCTGAGTAGCCCATGACGGCTACTGATCGATGCCTTGAAAGTTTTAATAAAATATCATCCACCTGGCCTTCTCGTCCGAAGAAAAGAAAGCATTCCTCCATAGTGAAGGGACGAAGACCAGGAAAAGGATTGATGCCAATCCGGCTCTCAGAAAACGCACTTTCTGGATAGGATTCATCCATCTCACCGACCCGGACAGGTGAATTGAGCATTCCTCGATTAAATTAAATTAAACCAACTATAACAAAATTGAAGAGCAGTTTGCTGAAATCTACGCTTCAAAAAATCCAAAAATAAACAACCTAATTTAGTTAAAAAACCTTGAAAAATAATGAAATTTCAAACGACCTGCAAGACCTTGTCGGTAAGCTTAACATTGTCGGAAAGCAATTCATAAAACTGGTCCTTGTTTATCTTAAGCAAGATAGTATCCTCCTTAGCGACGAGCAGGTTGGTGTTAATGAAACCTGGAGCTGAGAGCATTTCACCTATAAATTGTCCTTTACCAAAGTCGCATACGTATCTACTTTTCTCATAATACTGGACGGATCCCGAGTAGATAATGAAGAAGTCCTTGTTTAAACGTTCATCAACAGATAGGAACTCATCGGTTTTCAGTCGCTGTTCTTTAGCAATGTCAGCCAAATACGAAAGTATAAGGCCGGGAACCTGATCGAATACTTCAATACCTTGCAAGAAAATAGCCCGCTCATAAAGCATTAATTTATTCTCTTTATTATCCTTTAAAATTGCCCGATCCAACCATCGCTTGTAGTCTTCATCAAGCCTAGTTACATTCTCTGTGTAGACTTGTTGGTCAATTTCATAGAGCGACCAACCCGCGACCTCTCGAATCAGTCGATCAGGATTAAAAAGTTGAGCAATTAAATCCAATGTAAAGTCTGATATCTTTTGCACACCAATCTGGTGGATCACGCTTGCTTTTGTCCATCGATTGGATTGCGTAAAATCGCGATTGATCAAAAATTTCAATACGAGTTTTTGATCAAGGTTCACTCGGGGATAAAACACTTCAAGTCGGTTGATTTTTTCGCCATCACTAATATCGTCTAACACCGGAATCACTCGTTGCTTCAGCTGTTCAGAAAGAAAAACATCTAATAGTTCAACCGCATAGGTTGTTCCCTCTGATGTTCCGCTTTCGATATTCTCTTTCACCAATTGAATAGATCGAGTATCATAGAGCATGGCCAAAAGCATATAGATGTATTCTATATCATGATTAATCTCATGACGAAGTGCAAGTTTAACCTGTGCACACTCCTTGTCTTCTCCCAACTCGCGAATAGCGCTTATATTCCAAGCGAGATCGGCAATATCCGTCTCTATGGCGTATTTTATTCGAGTAATTTGTGAGATACCCGCTTTAAATCCAGCTTCACCCATGGAAAGCAAAACTTGCGCAACAATTATTTTGTCGGGGAAGTCAATTTTATTCCACAATAGTTCTTTCGCACGCTGCCCTCCGATACGTCCCATCACTTGAATAATCCGAATCATGGTTTGCGTATTCTGACCCGACCGATAAAATCCGCTATCCAAATAACTCAGTGCCATGCCTCCCATCAGGGTTAAGGTGTTCATAGCAAGATTAGAATATTGAGAGTTGTTAAGATTATCAACAACAGCATTTATCACTTCTCCATTGAATCTCTTGGCCGCTGTTGATAAAGCAGTTTTTCTAACTACGCTTTCATTATCATTTAGCAATTCAATTAAAAAAGATAAATACTCTTCAGTAGAAGTGTGAAGTAATAATTCGGCTGCATATTGACGGTCCTCTACCGAAGATGATCGTGTTAATTTTTGTATACGAAACTTCGTAATTTCTCCTCCACTTCTTAACAACTGCTCGAGTTCTGAGCTCGACAAAATATTTTTTCCTTCGCTGCTCACTCGGTCTTTGTCGATTCGGATAACATAGTTTTCAGAAATTGACAACCCCTTCATCTCATTCATTCTCCTCTGAGCATAATCTTGAGACTCTTCCTGTTCATTTTTAATGAGCACATTAACCCATTGCCCTACACGCGATGGATTTATTTTTTCCAAAAGTTTGAATGAAAACACAGCCTTTGAAGCAGTATTCTCCACTAATTGTTTTTCAAGTGTTTTTGTAATTTGAGCAAACCCAATCTCCAACTTGTCTTGCTGAAATTCAGAGCTTTCAAGTTTTGATCTAATCTTATTTTTGTAACCGTTATAAATACTCCTCGCTAGCAAAATATAGACGACCCCAAGCACAAGGATAATGGGTGGTATCCAAAATATTTCAAAGAAGGAAAATAAACCAAATCCAAATACAAGTAATCCGGCAATAAACCTTCCCGACTCACTGATGATTCCTTCTATCTTTGATTGTATACCGAAACGAGACCTGCTATCTAATGGAATAAACAACAATTTATAAACCGGATTTTCCAACGATTCGCGCAGCATACCGTTAAACAGACGAGTCAACGCAATGAACAGAAAGAAGAAAACAAATGCTTCAGGTCCAGATTCTAATGAGTAACCAAAAAATGAACTTGTGATAAAAGAGCTCAATGCGAAAATGCACGTTACGATCGGCAAGATGAGCAAGGATACACGCATGCCATAGGTGCTAAGTATCTTGTCATTCACAAAAGTTTGCATGATCAAACTCAATAAATAAATTGTTCCATTGAAATAAGCCAAGAAGTTAGTTAAGTCACGCTGCGCTGGATATTGTTGGTTAATTAAGGTCTGAAAGGAGTATTGATTGAAAATGTAGGTAACCATGGAAGTAATCAGAAACCAAGCCATCAAAACAATGTACTTGTCTTTAAACATTTCCTTGAACTTGGTCTCCTTCTTCACAGAGGCTTCAAATTCTCTTGGATCATTTTTTGTAAGCTTAAAACGTGAAGCAATGATGATAACAATTACCAATGACGCGACGATGCTTATGTTGCAAACAATAAGATAATCCGAAGTATCACTAAAGAAAATTGCTGTTAAGGGTACAAAGAAGTTGGCCATGATTATAGCAATCAACTGACCTGTGTCAATCCATCCGATAATCCGTTTCGATTGCTTGAAATTAAACAGGCGACCGAATATGCCCCAGTAGCAGAGTAAAAGTATTGCCGTGACCGGCCCTGTAAGACAATACATTAAAAATAAAATGAAGGGTTGATCCGCTGGATTACCAAATCGATAAAAATAATAAACCAGCGTTGTAATCGCTACAATCACTGCAATGCTTGAAATTGTAAGTGAGATAAACTTTACTCTACTTTGAAAGAAAGAGAAAACTA
>DASYTA010000324.1:0-6398 GCA_036002745.1 Cyclobacteriaceae bacterium
AACATGCGCAGACTGGGCACTAATAAAGAGGCATTTAGAAACTCACTGGCTCAGCAAAAAGGAGTTTTAAAAGTCAGTTACACAAACAATACATTTCCTGGTGTTAACAATACCACGGTTGTTCGTTCAGGAAAGTCAGAGCAGGATCATATTGCTGGGGTGTACTACGCGGATTTTGATCATCAGGAGGTTTTGAAATTTGAAATGAAAGATGGAAGATATTTTTCGAAAGATTTTCCTTCTGATTCTACCGCTGTAGTAATCAATGAAGCTGCGGCCAAAGAATTTGGATTTGAAAAAGCTGAAGGCGAAGAAGTATTATACAACGGTGGTGATTCTGTCTTTCATCATTTCAGAGTAGTGGGAATTGTTAAAGACTTTAATTTTGAAACATTCAAAGATAAAGTGCGGCCGCTTTGTGTCTTTCTTCGCAAGAATGCGAACAACATGTTGATACGTTATGAAGGCAATGCGCAGGCGATGGTTGAAAATACAACCAAGCTTTGGAAGCAGTACTCCAATAACGAACCTATAGAATACGCATTTATGGATGAAGACTTTGATAAGTTGTTTCGATCAGAGCAACGGATGGGGCAGATATTCGGAGTGTTTTCAGGCCTCGCCATTTTCATTGCAAGCTTGGGTCTTTTCGCGTTAGCTGCATTTACTGCGGAACAAAGAACTAAAGAAATCGGAATTAGAAAGGTGATGGGAGCATCGGTGGCATCTCTTTCCCTCGTACTATCGAAAGAATTTATTGTGTTAGTGATTATCGCTTTTGTTCCCGCTGCATCGGTAGCTTGGTGGGTTTCACATCAGTGGCTAAGCAGTTTTGCTTTCCGCATTGGTATTAACCCGATGATTTTTATAGGGGCAGGAGTTGCAGCAATTCTTATTGCATGGCTTACGGTAAGTTATCAATCTTTGAAGGCAGCCACCGCAAACCCCGTCAATTCATTGCGGTATGAGTAAGAGTAATTAAAGCATTTTCAGAAAGGGCAACATCAGTTGCCTTTTCTATTTATGCACATTTTGATGTTTATAAAATGTTGAAACTTCAACACCTTATAAATCAAGTTGTTTGTGTTTAAAGAGTAGTTCCAATGTTAAGTTTTTTGAAAAAGTTGGTAATAAAATCTTAACACGATAGCTTTAGTAGATAATCAACCATTTATGGAAAAATTAGTTGTTAAAGGAAAAAAAGAAATCCGGATGCATCTGGCTGATGCCTTACATCAAACCATTCAAGCCTTAGGTATTTCTAAAACAGGAAAAAAATCCGAAAGACTGATTAAAAAAAGTTCAAAAAAATTGGCGGCACTCGTAGGCAAGCAAATGAAAAAAGAACTGAATAAAATCAGCAAGCTGAGGAAGAAGACGGAACGGAAAAAGGAGCACGCAGTAGAATTGGCGACGGCTTAGTTTTAGTTAGAAACAGAAATTGTAAAGGCGCCCGACACTGTCGGTCGCTTTTTTATTTTTGATTGTGTAAGTATTCCGTAAGCGAATTTGATGAGCGGGTTTTTTCGCCTGTCATTGTAAACTAGCTTTGACCTTTTGTTTGAATGAGAGTTGTTTTACTTTTTTTGCTTGGATTGAGCTTTTCACTCAGCGCTCAGCAACCTGATTCAGTAAATGAATCTGCAACGGAAAGAATTTCTTTATTAATCTATGCGAGGGTGATATCCGATGCGAACGGAAATTGGCGAGTCGATCAAAATATTGTACCTAATTTTAGGTTGAATCGCTGGCTAAAGCTAGAGTTGGGGATTCGTCATGGAGAAACTTCCAACCAATTTGGTGCCTACTATCATTACAAAATTGAATTGCAGACAAAATCATTTTGGAAGAATGTCAGGTTCATCGCCCGCATGTCAGACAATGTTGTTGATTACACTAATCCTGATTACAGACGGAGCAATTATTTACTCATCGCTGAAAGCAAATGGCCATTATCAAAGTCGTGGGTAGTGCTTGCTGCGTTTGGTTATGTTTATTCTTCAACACAAAACAATTCGCAGGAAGGTTTGCCTAATATCGATCAAGGTAAGGGAAATAATTATCCAACCTATAAAGCAGGGTTGAGGTATTTAATACGAGACAAAGGCAACCTTGATTTTGTTGTTGGATCGTACGATGTCTTCAATCCTTATTTACTTGTAAGCCCATTTACGCAAACTGGCTTCGACTATGAGATCACCAAACACACTGAGTTGTATTCCTACTTTCGTTATCAATTTGATAGTAAAATTGATGTCCCGCTAAACTATTTTTTAGGTATTGGTGTAAGGTTACATCTCTTATAGATGTTGTATTTCTGAAGAAATCGCTGTGTTTCGGATTAGTTAACAATTTGTTATTTTTATTAAACGATGAAGTGCGGAGCTTTTCTTTTCGTTCTTTCTGTTATTACACATTCAATTTTCGGGCAATCCCGATTGATTGACAGTCTTACTCAACAGCTTAGCAAGGTTGAAGGGAAAGAAAAAGTTGATCTACTCAACCGCTTGACTTTTGAATATATTTCCAAGGATAATGACAAAGCCAAACAGTATAGCGATCAAGCTTTATCATTGAGCAGCGAACTTGGCTATGAGCGAGGAGCCGGTGTGGCTTATACGTATAAAGGTGTTTTTGAATATTTATCCGGTGAATTCTCCGATGGCCGTACCAGTCTTCGCGAAGGATTGAGGTTGGCCACTAAAACAAAAGATGTTCAGAATCAAGGATACACGCTAATTCAGTTGGGTAATACTTACCTGAATCAAGCGCTTATTGATTCTTCTCTTACATTTTTTAATAAAGCACATCAAATACTCAAAGACAGTACCGACCCGCTGACACTTTCAAAGCTTTACAAAAATCTTGCAGCATTGTATGGTGTGAAGTCCGATTATGAACAACAAAAGAAGTATTTACTCCGATGTATTAAGATTCGGGAATTGTTGAATGATAATGATCTTATTGCTAATGCACTCATTGCATTGATTACTGTTTATTTGCGCGAGGACAATTTTGAACAGTCTGGTGTTCTTTTTGAAAGAGTTGAAAAAATAATCAAATCCAGACCAGGAGATTTGAGAAATCTGAATGACTGGCGTCATCAAAAGGCGCTCTATTTGTTGAAGGAAAATAAATTTGAAGAGGCTACCGTACTCTTTGATTCCGCAAGTGCTTATTACTTCAAAAATTCGTTGCAAAGTTTTGTTACACTTCAAACGGATTTGGGCAGAATATACTACGAGCGTGGCGAATATGAAATTGCGATGAAAAGTCTCTATGAAGCTTCGCGTGTTGCTGAATTAAAAAGCTATATAGTTGAGATCATCGATATTCAATTACAATTGGGATGGGTAAACTTTCAACTTGGGGAATTGAAACAGTCGTTGGTATTTGCCGATCGTGCCTTGTCTTTGGCTCAAAAAAATTCACTCACTAAGCGGATCGCGGATGCATTAACGTTGAGAGGTGTCACGCTCACCGGAATGAAGGATTTTACAAACGCTAAAACTATTCTTGATCAAGTGTTGGCGATCCGCGAGAGTTTAAAGGATAATTCGAAGATTAGTGAAGTTTTGATGAACATCGGATTTGTTGAGATAGAAAGAAAAAACTATGCAGCAGGAATAACTCTTTTTAACAAGAGCCTTGCATTAGCAGAACAGTCGAAATATGATTTTGCGAAAGCTTGGTGTCTCTTAGGTTTAAGCATTGCTAATCTCCGCAGTCATAATTATACCGAGGCTGCTAAGTTTATTGATTTAGCGGAGAACTTTGCGAAAGGAAGCAGCACGAACGAGATTCTCATCCACGTTTATGAAGAACATCGCGACTTGCTTGCCGCTAAAAATAACTACAAAGATGCATATCATTATTCAATGCTTGCTTACAAGCTTAAAGATTCATTGCATCGCAGCGATTTGTCGAGGAGGTTTGTCAATCTTCAAAAAATTGATGAGATCGAAAGAAGAGACCGCGACATTAAGGTGTTGACAAAGGATAAAGAACTTGCCGAAAACAAAATTAATCTGCAGCAGTACAAATTGAACCAGCAATATTTTTTCATTGCTGCAACAAGTATAGGTATTGGGTTGCTTGCTGCTTTGGCGATTGTGTACGCACGTTACTATTTCCGGGTGAGACGACTAAGCGTAATGATCAAAGGGAAAAATATTAGTATTCAGCGACAGGCAGATAAATTGAAGGAAATCAATCAAAAACTTGTTGAGCAAAATAAATTAATTGAAACGCAGAAAGAGCAACTCTTGGTTTCCAATGAAAATCTTGAAAGTGAAGTTGACCACCGAACGGCAGAGCTATCGAGGCAAAATCTTCAATTGGAGCAATTTGCATTTATGACCTCGCATAATTTGCGTGCACCTGTTGCCAGACTGTTAGGACTTACACAACTTTTTAATGCAAAAGATCTTGGGGATCCACTCAATCAACAATTGATTGAGATGATTAAAACGACTTCAAAAGATTTTGATGCCACTATGCGCGATCTCTCTTCCATTCTTGAAATTAAAAGAGGCGTAAATGGAAATTTCGCTCAAGTTAAATTTGAGGATTGCTTGCTTAAAGCGAGAATAACGCTGAATGAATTTGCGCAAATCAAATATTCCTTGACCACACAGTTTGATGAACCTTCGATTTACGGAATTGAACCGTATCTGATTTCTGTGTTCTATAATCTGTTAAGCAACAGTGCAAAATTTAAAAAGGAAACCGGTGTTTTGGAGATTCATATATCGTCGAAAAAGGAAAACAATCAGGTGATATTGGAATATAAAGACAACGGAATAGGGTTCAATCAAAATGAAGCGGGAGAGAATCTGTTTAAACCCTACAAACGATTTCACATTCATCGCGAAGGCAAAGGCCTCGGTCTTTACATGATTAAGCTTCAAATCGAATCCATGGGCGGAACAGTGATGATCCAATCCGAGGAAGACAAAGGTTTCTTATGTTTGATGACATTTGACGCATACGATCAAAAAAGTGGCGATATCTCCTTAGAAATGAAGAGAGCAGCTGTTGTCAATTAATAACCATCCATTACCTCTTTAGCAAGGCACTCATCAATTCAGGCTACCAAACGGAATGTTAAGGCCACTTATTGAAATGATAACATTACCTTAACATTAAGAATTTAACATTAAATCAATATTAAATTAATATTGAGGAAATATTAATTTAATATAATCTACCTAACCCTACCTCATGCCTGTCTGCAATAGGACAAATCAAAACTTTGTCATTTTAATTTCTGGCCTCTTATTAATTACATCACAAGCCTTTGGCCAGTTTCCAGAGAAACTGAAAAATGGATTGCGCTATTATTTGGATAAAAACGACAGTGCGCGTTTCATCACTTTTAATATGACAGCACAAATATGGATTAGAGGTACGGAGAATAATCCCTATACGACCGTCAATAACGTAGTCGAAAGCAATACTACCGATATAAGCATAAGACGGATACGGTTTGTGCTGAGCGGGTCATTGACGGACCGAATCAATTTCTTCGTACAGTTTGGGCAGAATAATTTGAATTATCTCTCCGCGCGTAAGGCAGGAAGTTTTTTTCATGATGTCACTGCTGATTATGCTGTGATAAAAAATAAATTTTCATTAGGCGCAGGCCTTAACGGATGGAACGGGCCATCACGCTTTTCAAACATATCTATTGCAAGTATTTTGGTTTTGGATCCTCCAGGTTATCAAGAGGTAACGAACGACACGTATGATCAATTTGTAAGACGGCTTGGTGTTTATGCAAAAGGGAAACTTGGAAAGTTAGATTATCGTGTTTCAGTAGGAAAACCATTTGTTATTCAAACAACATCTGGATCAGGAATTGAACCGATCAATAGCAACTCAGCATTTTCTACACTACCGCCTCAACTAGTGTATCAAGGATATTTTATGTACCAGTTTTTAGATCAGGAAAGTAATTTTGGTCCTGGCAATGCTGGAAGTTACTTAGGAAAGAAAAGAGTTTTCAATATTGGTGCAGGATTTTATTCACAGAGAAATGCCATGTTCCATTATGGTGATCCAGTATTGAAAGATACCGTTAACCAAAACTTAAATTTATTTGCTGTTGACGTATTTTATGATGCACCGCTTAGTAAAGAAAAAGGAACGGCGATCAGCGTGTACTCGAGTTTTTCTAATTATAACTACGGAACGAATTTTATCAAGGTAACAGGTGCGGATAACCCAGCTAACGGTTCCTCTAAAACTGCAACATCATTCGAAAAATCAAATTACGGTAATGCGTTTCCTTATTTAGGAACAGGAAATGTTGGCTACATCCAGACAGCCTATAAATTCAGAAAAAAATTGCTCGGCGATCAAGGAACGCTTCAACCATTTGCTGATTTGCAATACTC
>DASYTA010000325.1:0-4013 GCA_036002745.1 Cyclobacteriaceae bacterium
TCGAAGGATGCCATCAATGAGCTTGTTACTCTTGTACATCGCTCCCGAATGCTAATCACCAACTGGGTATTCTTACAAACGAATGATGATGATAAGAAGGCCCTGCAATACATTATATCGCACGAGTATCAAGGTGTAAAAGATAAGATTAAGATCTTGATGAAAAGCTGGGATGCGGATAGCACATCAAAAAATTTCAAAAAAGACAGCTCGCAACGAGTGATGATGAAAAAAGCTTTTGGAAAGTATGATTCACTTCTAAAAGGCTCTACGGACAACATTATCAATACCCTTCGCAGGTTTGAAGATTATGAGGATCCATCCACAAAATTATTAGCTGGAGATTATATTGATCAGGTGGTGATTCCGGAATCAAATAAGATTATTGAAATTCTTTCGGCTATCAAAAAGAAGCAGGAAGATCTTGCCGAGAGTACGTCAAACACACTGGTGGCCTCGACGGGGAATCTCAGAACCATTACCATTGTGCTCGGTTTAGCCATCATTGGTATCGGATTTTTAAGTGCTACTCTTTTGGTAAGAACAATTACCCGACCCATTAACTACATCAAGGACGTGGTTGTTAAGTTGGGTAGGGGAGAGCTCGTGGACGACAAGAGTACTAAGTTTAGCAATGACGAGATTGGTGAAATGGCACTGGCTACCGATAGCCTCGTGAGCGGATTGAAAGCAACAACGGTTTTTGCAGAGAATATTGGAAGCGGAAAATACGATTCGGAATTCGCGCCTTTGAGCGATCATGATGTATTAGGTAACGCTTTGCTAAACATGCGTGGCAATCTTGCCCGGGTTGCCGAAGACGACAAGAAACGAAATTGGACTACGGAAGGGTTGGCAAAATTTGGCGAGCTCCTTCGTGATAATAATAACGATGTACAGAAGCTCACTGATGAGATCATCAGTAATTTGGTGAAATATCTGAAAGCTAATCAAGGAGCACTTTACATTATTGACGACACCACTGAGGGAGAGGAGCAAACCATGTCGATGTCTTCTTGTTATGCTTGGAATAAAAAGAAATTCCTTAATCAGAAAGTACATATCGGCGAAGGACTAGCGGGGCAAGCTTGGCAGGAAGCAGATATTATTTACATCACCGATGTACCTCAAGGCTACATTAAGATCACTTCAGGGTTGGGAGATGCAAATCCTAATGCAGTATTAATTGTTCCTTTGAAAGTGAATGAACAAATTTTTGGTGTGGTAGAGCTTGCATCGTTTGGTTCATTCAAAGATTTTGAGATTGAATTTGTAAAAAGAATTGCTGAAAGCATTGCCTCTACAATCTCTTCGGTTAAAGTTAATGCCCGCACGCAGCGACTGCTAAGCGAGTCACAACAGATGACGGAAGAAATGCGCGCGCAGGAAGAAGAGATGCGTCAAAACATGGAAGAACTTCAGGCTACCCAAGAAGAAATGCAAAGGGGACAGCATGAGTCTGATGCCATGTTGAAAGTCATCAATCAATCATTATCCATGGTTGAATTTGATCCTGAAGGACACGTGCTGAAGGCAAATACCAACTTCTTGGATTTGTTTGGCTACTCGCTCAATGAAATCACCGGCGAGCACCACCGCATTTTTGTTGATAAAGAAGAAAAAGCTTCTGATGGCTACCGTCAGTTTTGGAAAAACTTAGCAGCTGGAAAGCCTGTAAGTGGAGAGTTTAAGCGCGCATCAAAAACAGGAAAGGTAATATGGGTCAGGGGTAGTTACACGCCTGTCTTTAATAAGAATGGGCAGGTCGGAAAAATAATTGAGCTCGCCTATGATATCTCGAGCTTGAAAAAATAAGAAGCATCCTAAAAGCAAAAAACCCCTCCGCCTGAGGGGTTTTTTGTTACCTAAACCTAAACCTATGAGAGAATTACTCTACTTTAGATATACCAACGGAGAAGAGGTTTAGATGTTACATGAAATTAGATAGAATGGTTTTATTTATTGACCAATGGTCAAAACCATTACTTTTTCAGCTTAGAGGCAAACTGCTTCTTAAATTTTTCGACCTTTGGCCGAATCACGTACTGGCAATAGCTTTGATTAGGATTTAGCTCAAAATAGTTTTGATGATAATCTTCAGCGGGATAGAAATTAATTAAAGGACTAATTTCTGTTACAATCGGGTTTTTATAAACATGAGAGGCCTCTAATTGTTTTTTGTACTGCTCCGCAATTTTCTTTTCATCTTCGTCGTTATAGAAAACCGCCGATCGGTACTGAGTACCTTCATCAGCTCCTTGACGGTTGAGTGTAGTAGGGTCATGCGTGTTCCAAAACACTTCAAGCAGATCTTCGAAGGAAACAATTTTGGGGTCATAAGTAATTTGTGTCACCTCGGCATGACCAGTCATGCCAGTACAAACTTCTCGATACGAAGGGTTCTTAACTTTTCCTCCCGAATAGCCTGAAACAACTTTTTTAACACCATTCACATTAAGAAAAACTGCTTCTGTGCACCAGAAGCAGCCAGCACCAAAAGTGGCCTTTTTTAAATCGCTTGATTCCATTTTTTTTCCTGTTTGAGCATGACCTGTTATTGCAGTAATTGCAAAAACTGCGGCAGCAATTGTTGATTCAATTTTCATAAGTATTTCTTAACATCTATTTACGCAAAAAACGTTCATCAGGATGCTCAAGAATTGTCGGCTACAAAACAAATCCTCAATACTGGCTATAAAATGATTTTAATTGCTGACCCAGATTATTTCGAAGGTCGCGTATAGATTGATTAAAAAGATCCTGATCACTCGGGTAAGTTTCTTTACGCTGAATGAGAGATGAGGCAGTGCTGCTCAATGCTCGGGAATCTCCTTTGTAGATTGCCCAGTCGTAATCCCAATTTGCATTGCCATTAATATTCAAATTTTGCAAAATCGAATTGTTACTAGCATCAGTAATAGTAACATTGGCCTGGCTAGAGGCTACCAACGACTTGTGGAAGTAAGTTACTTGTGCTGTTACGGTTTGTGTTTGGTCAACTGTTTTTCCGTCAGCTCCTTTTGTTTGCCCCACTACAATTTGCTTTGATAAATTTTCAGATCGAGTGGTTACATTGGGCCTGTCTGCCTGATAACCATTAAAAATTACGCGCAAATATTGTTGAGGAGGAACGGTGTCTTTTTGAGCAATGGGTTTGAATGAAAGAAATAGTCGTTGTAATGAACTAATAACCGGTTGAAAGCTTCCATAATTAAACCGGGAACTATTGATCTCTTCGTAAGCAACACGAACTGTTGCGTTGAATTCAGCTTGGGTCATCATTTCAATTGATTCTCGATATCCCTGCTTAAAATTATTAGCGTCTTTAAAATCAAAGTAAGCGCTCTTATAATCTTCTCGCGTGTTTTTCATCATATTATTCACGCCTTCATTGTAAGCTTCTTCAGCAGCTTTGTCTTTTGCATCGGCCAATTCTTTGAAACGGGTTTGCGGATGAGTAATTATTTTCATTGCGCCCAGCGAAGTTTTGATTTGATCATTGATGTAGTTGATCTTACTATATCCTTCTACTGCGTTTCTCCATTTTCTTGGATCATCGGAGTTGATACCATTTTGAATATTGGTATCGATATATTCTATAGCAAGGGGATAAGCTTGCGTTAAGACCGTAGTTGCTTTTTTGTTGGTAGGGCTGTCGCGCAAGCGATGTACAGATTCAAGGACCGCGTCATAATAATCACCTTTTTTCAATGCTGCCTTGCCCGAAGTGCAAGCTTGAATAACAGCGGTCGCACAAAGTATGAAAAGAAGGCGCTTGAGGTGTTTCATAGGTTCAGGAGATTTGGAACATTAAAATAACAACTTATTTCATGTTAATAAATTTTTGATGTGGTCACATGGAATTCGCAATGAAAGATTTATCAATTTTAAGTTTACAGGCTAGCTCATTTTAATGCAAAGAAGTCTATGAGAATATCATCGATGAGATTGCGCCAGTTTCCCCAGCTGTGGCCTTCATTCACCTCTCGGTAATGATATTCGCAACTGCTGGC
>DASYTA010000326.1:0-5321 GCA_036002745.1 Cyclobacteriaceae bacterium
GGGGTACTGGGTGGATTTGGAAAACCCTTACATCACTTACAACAACGATTACATCGAAACGGTATGGTGGATACTAAAACAGTTCTATAAAAAAGGATTGTTGTACAAAGGTTACACGATTCAACCTTATTCGCCTTCAGATGGAACTGGTTTGAGTTCTCACGAATTGAATCAGCCCGGTTGCTACAAAGATGTGAAAGACACTTCGATCGTAGCTCAGTTTAGAGTAAAGCAAAACGAGAAATCGAAAACACTCTTTCAAAATAATAAAGGTGATGTTTTTATTTTAGCTTGGACGACTACACCCTGGACATTGCCATCAAACACAGCCTTGGCTGTTGGAGAAAAAATAAATTATGTTCAAGTCAACACATTCAATCCTTATACTTTCAAAGCGATCAGTGTTGTTTTAGCAAAAGATTTAGTTTCGAAATATTTCGCTGAAAAGAATAAGGATCTTAAACTCGAAGATTATAAATCGGGTGATAAGGCTATTCCATTTCAAGTCGTTCAGGAGTTTACCGGTAAGCAACTTGTAGGAATTAGTTACGAACAGTTGATTCCTTATGTTCAACCGCTTTACGATGTTGAAAAAGCATTTCATGTTGTAGCTGGCGATTTCGTAACAACGGAAGATGGAACTGGAGTTGTTCACACCTCACCAACTTTTGGCGCGGATGACTTTCGAGTGGCCAAGCAAAACGGAATTCCTCCGATGACTTTAAAAGATGAAACAGGCAACGAAGTTCCCACTGTTGACAAGAAAGGAAAATTTGTAAAAGAGATTGGAGCGAAGTTGAAAGAAGGAGTGGAGCGCTATAAAATCAAAACGCACAAGCCACTCGGTGAAAATGATTTCTATGTAAAGAATTACACCGACGAAGATGAAACGAATCCGGATTATAAAAATACGGACGTGATCATCTCCATCATTCTGAAAGAAGAGAACAAAGCGTTTGATGTGCGCAAGTACGAGCACACCTATCCGCACTCATGGCGTACGGATAAACCAGTTTTGTATTATCCTTTAGATGCGTGGTTCATTAAAACAACGGCGAAGAAAGATCAATTAGTAGCTCTTAATAAAACCATCAACTGGAAACCCGAAAGCACCGGCACTGGTCGCTTCGGAAATTGGTTAGAAAATTTGGTTGACTGGAATTTATCACGCTCTCGTTTTTGGGGAACACCATTGCCCATCTGGAGAACAAAAGATGGTAAAGAAGAAATCTGCATCGGCTCGGTTGATGAATTGAAATCTGAAATCGAAAAAGCAACGAAAGCTGGTATCAGTCCCGAAGCTTCGGGACCAGAATCAAGTATTAAAGATCTCCACCGTCCTTACGTTGACAATATCGTTTTAGTAAGCTCATCAGGTCAACCTATGTATCGCGAACCAGATTTGATTGACGTTTGGTTTGATTCAGGTGCGATGCCGTATGCGCAGTGGGGATTAGACAAAGAGAAATTAAAAGCCAACAATCCGATGCCGTTTGGCAAAGGTTGGGATGGTGCATATCCTGCCGATTACATTGCAGAAGGTGTTGACCAAACGCGCGGATGGTTCTTCACACTTCACGCGATTGCTGGCTTGTTGTACGATAGCGTTGCTTTCAAGAATGTAATTTCTAATGGTCTTGTGCTTGACAAAGACGGCAACAAGATGAGCAAGCGCAAAGGTAATGTGGTTGATCCGTTCAAAACACTTAATCAATACGGAGCCGATGTGGTGCGTTGGTATATGATTGAGAATGCTCCGCCTTGGGATAACCTCAAGTTTGATATGGCGGGTATTGAAGAAACACAAAGAAGATTTTTCGGAACGCTTCAGAATACATATTCATTCTTTGCTTTGTATGCCAACATCGATGGTTTTGAAAAAGATGAGATGAACAATGTGCCTTATGAAAAACTTACGCACCTTGATCGCTGGATTATTTCTAAGTTACAATCATTGATTGTAGAAGTTTCGGCTGCTTACGAAGACTATGAGCCTACGAAAGCCGCTCGTGCTATCCAGGAATTTGTAAACGATAATTTATCGAATTGGTACGTGCGTTTAAATCGCAAGCGCTTTTGGGTTGGTCAAATGACCGAAGACAAAAGAGCTGCTTACGAAACCTTGTACGAATGCTTGATGGTCGTGGGACAGTTAATGTCGCCCATTGCACCTTTCTTTTCGGATTGGCTGTATAAAAACTTGACTGACAACATTCGTGAGAAAGCAAAGAAGAACAATACTCCTTTACGTTTTGAATCAGTTCATCATACCGACTTGGTGAAGGCAGAGAATAATCGCTTTAATAAAGAGCTGGAGTTGTCGATGGGTTACGCGCAAACGATTTGCTCTTTGGTGCACTCAATACGTAAGAACAGCAAAATTAAAGTTCGTACTCCGCTGCAACGCGTGTTGATTCCTGTCTTGGATGAGAAATTTTCCAATCGTGTAAAAACGGTGGAAGACATCATCAAATCAGAGGTGAATGTAAAGTCTATAGAATATATTGACGATGCTTCCGGTTTGTTGGTTAAAAGTGTAAAGCCCAATTTGCCAAAACTTGGAAAGCAATACGGACCGAAAATGAAAGAAGTCTCGGCGGTGATCAATTCACTGACTAAGGAGGAGATCGCCTCGATTGAAAAATCAGGGAAACTTTCAAAAGGTGGATTTGATTTGAGTGTAGAAGATGTTTTAATTTCTTCACAAGATATTCCGGGATGGTCGGTAGCAACTGAAGGCAACATCACTGTTGCGCTGGATATTTCGATTACCGCTGAATTGAAACGCGAAGGGATTGCTAGGGATTTTGTGAATCGCATTCAAAATTTGCGCAAAGACCTCGGTTTAGAAGTTCTTGATAAAATTGATATTGAAGTTGAGAAAGATGGCGAATTAGCTACTTCTTCATTGAAAGAATTTAAAGATTATATCTGCACCGAAACCCAGGCTCTTAGTTTAGAGTTAAAAGAAAAAGTTTCGGACGGAACTGAAGTGGATATGGATGAGTTTGTGTTGAAAGTGAGAATAACAAAGAATTAATTGAGAAGTCTAAAATGAAGCTGTACAAGTATTTTTTAATTGCATTGGTCGTAATTGCCATCGATCAAACCAGTAAGTTGTTGGTGCACCATTATATGTACGTCCACGAAGAAGTAAATGTAATTGGCGATTGGTTTAAGTTGCATTATTTGTTGAACCCGGGAATGGCCTTCGGCTTTCGTTGGGAAAATGAATTTGGAAAACTGGCATTAAGCCTTTTCCGAATTGGTGCAATGTTTGGAATAGGTTATTATCTGGTAAGACAAGCAAAGAAAAATGCGCATCCAGGTTTTTTGATTTGTTTAGCCTTGATATTGGGCGGTGCCATGGGAAATGTGATTGACAGCACGTTTTATGGTGTGTTTCTTAACAACGCTCCTCTTACCTCTCCATACAAATGGTTTCATGGACAAGTGATTGATATGCTGTATTTTCCTCTGGTTGGATTTCCGTTGCCCAACTGGGTGCCCTTTCGCGGTGGAACTTACTTTAGTTTTTTTGATCCTGTTTTTAATATTGCCGACTCGTCCATTTTCATTGGGGTTGTTTCTATATTGATTTTCCAGAGAAAGTTTTTCCCTCATCAGGAACAGCCTGAGAATGAATTGCCAATCAATAATGTTGAGCATGAAAATAATGTGAGCCACGAAAATGCATCATCTATTACATTGACTGAAGTTTCAGAAAACAAAACCGAATCTGAAAACAATGGCTGAGAATTTGGCGATAGCGACATCTGCAAAAAAAGAAGAGCGTTATGAAATCCTTCTTCCCCAAATTGAATCGCTTGTAATCGGAGAATCAGATTTAATTGCCAACCTGTCGAACATTGCCGCAGCATTAAAACAAACGTTTAATTTTTTCTGGGTAGGCTTTTATTTAGTAAAAGAAAATGCAGGTAAGCAAGAACTAGTACTTGGCCCTTTTCAAGGACCAATTGCCTGCACTCGCATTGGTTTTGGAAAAGGAGTATGTGGTGCGAGTTGGAAAGAGAAAAAAACGATCATCGTTCCCAACGTAGATGAATTTCCGGGCCACATCGCATGTAGTTCAGATTCTAAGTCTGAAATAGTTTTACCGGCCTTCAAGAATAGTATTATCTTCTTAGTTCTTGATGTGGATAGTGATAAGCTCAATGATTTTGATGAAACGGATGCTGCACAACTCGAACGGCTCATGCGTATCATCGAAGGAATTATCTGATTCAACATATGGCCTCGGCTGAACTTTACAGGCAACGAGCCAACCATTTTCAAACTCAAGCTGATCAATTAGAGAAAACAATCCGGCAACATTCTCTTGCTCGATTAATCATAGTAATTGTTGTTGTCATTCTTATTTACTTTGGGTTTCAGCAACCTGTTTATTTTTCACCGGCGGTTCTTCTCTGTTTTCTTTTTTTATTTTTAGTGCAGCGTCAGCAAAAAAAGGAAAAAGAAAAGGAGATCGCCGAGCTAAGCCGAAAACTCAATGCATGGGAAGAAGAAGCAATTGACTACAACTTTAAAAATTTTCCTGACGGAATAGATTTTGTCGATCCGCAGCATTCCTACAGTCACGATCTTGATTTGTTTGGTGATGGATCATTGTTCCAATATTTGAATCGTTGTGCAACACGGCTTGGCGAAAACAAACTTGCCAATAACTTAACCAAACTGCGATTCAAAAGGGAAGAAATTGTGGATCGTCAACTGGCAATTCGAGAATTGGGTCCGTTGCTCGAATTTCGACAACTATGTTGGGCAACGGGCAAACAAATCCAAGATTCAAAATTCAATCTTGATCCCGTATTGATTTGGCTGAAGCAACCTGCCCTTTTTTATGGCAATAAATTTTTCACGTTTCTTCGATGGATCCTCCCAACAATTACTTGTTCTGCGTTGATTGGAGTGATATTCATAACTGAACTACGCTTAGTCTTCATCATTCCATTCGTTCTTATTCAATTAGGAATTGCATCGTTTTACAATAAACCAATCACGAAGCTTCAGGAAGAGTTGTCGCGCTATCGCGTTATCATGGAGAACTATTCCAGGTTATTTGATTCATTAAGCAAACAGATTGTCGAGTCAAAACTCCTGAGACACCATCAACAAATTGCAAAGGATGCTACTGATCACGTTCACGAATTATCCAAACTGATCAACGCAATAGAATCTCGTGCAAACATGATTGCGCGTATGTTTGGCAATGGACTTTTTATGTATGATTTTCATACTGTAACAAAACTCGAAGAGTGGCGAGCCAAATACGCGTCCGATTTACCTCACTGGCTGGAGTC
>DASYTA010000327.1:0-4495 GCA_036002745.1 Cyclobacteriaceae bacterium
TTATTTGTGTTTCTCTTTTGGTATTGGTCGCGCTATAAAATCAATTTACCCGAAGGGCGCATCTTTGGCATTTTCATGATCATCTTGTGGTCGCTGCGATTTGCCTATGAGTTTCTTAAGGAGAACCAAGTTTCGTTTGAAGATAAAATGCCGCTTAACATGGGGCAAATTCTAAGTATTCCGTTGGTATTGGTGGGTGTTTTCATTTTGATCCGTTCCTATAAAAAAGTAGACAGTAAGCAGGCCTCTTTTGCTGACGCTCCTGAACACAAATAGGCAATAGACTGCAAGCTGTAAACATTTGTAAATTTTGTTAGGACCTTAGTCATTTGTTGTGATTCGTAATTAATTACATGCTTGCGCTGATCGTTGGATTTCTGGGAATAATGGGAGGAGGCAGCCGCATGGACACCGTCATTGTTCCTGCCATTGACTCGTCAAGAGTTTTAACGGTTAACCGCGTCATTATCATTGGTAACAAAATCACCAAAGAATGGATTATTTCAAGAGAGCTGACTTTAAAGCATGGTGACACGATCAGCTTAAGGCGACTGCCACATGAATTGCTTTGGGACAAAAGAAAAATATACAATCTACGTTTGTTTCACACCGTAACGGTGCGAAGCCTGGAGCTAAGCAATGGTGTAATAGATTTGCTTGTTGAAGTTACCGAACGGTGGTATACATTTCCTATTCCCATCTTCGAACTTTCTGATCGAAATTTTAGCGAGTGGTGGCAAAATTACAATCATGATCTTAGTCGCATCAATTATGGTGTAAACCTAACTCGCTATAACTTTCGAGGGAGAAACGAAACTGTTCAGCTGATCTTACAATTTGGGTTCACCCAACGCTATGAGCTCTCTTATCGGGTTCCCTACATCGATCGTAAACAAAAACAAGGAATCGGAATTAACCTCGATTACTCCGAACCCAGGAACCTTGCTTACTTCACGAATGATCACATTCTTGAATATTTAAGATATGACAAATCATTAAGAGTGACGAAGGGAGCTTCCTTCACTTACTACTACCGAAAATCTTTTTTTGAAACACACTCCTTTCAAGTCGGATACCGAAGTGGCCAAATTAAAGACACGATTGCAGTACTCAATCCAAATTATTATGGAGATAATGGGAAAAGGCTTCAGCTTCAATACGGATTTATTAATTACTCTTTTAATGCAGAGCATCGCGATGTAATTCAATATCCGCTGAGAGGTTTTCAAGTTATGGGTTACATGCAAAAAACAGGTTTTGGAGGAAGTCCCGTTGATATTCTGGAAGGCGGACTGTCTTTTGCATACCACACACCTCTAAGAAAGAATCTATTTTTCTCCAACTATACTGGAGGTTATGCGGCCACACAAAATTCACAACCTTACGCTTTATACAACGGGATGGGTTATCGCAAACAACTAGTACGCGGCTTCGAAACCAATGTAATTGAATCGCCCTGGTTTGTATTGAATAAAACCACTTTAAAAACTAGAATCTTTCATAAAATATGGGATCTGGATATTATGCCAAAAGAGCAGCTTCGCTATTTTCCGCTTTCAATTTATTTTAAAGTGTATACCGATTGGGGATATGCAGAAAATTTTCAATACTACATGGATTATCGTGATGGAAGCGGTCAAGCAGAACCACTTAACACCAGGCTAACCAACAAAGTAATTGGCAGCTGGGGTACCGGTTTCGATTTTGTTACGGTTTATGATGTGGTGATACGAACAGAATTCACATTTACTTCTCAACATCATCAGGGTTTCTTTCTTAGTTTAAATAAAGAATTTTAAGCTAGTATTTTTTATAAACCTTAAGCTTATCATTTTTTATTTCATACCAAACTCCTACGGGTTTACCCTCGTTGTACGTGCCATAAAATTTCAATTTACCATCATCAGAAAAAAATTTCCACTCTCCAGATTCTAATCCTAGGTGATAATTTCCCTCCTGAATTAAATATCCATTTTCGTTATAGACAAAAGTGTCTCCTTCGGGCAATCCATTTCGGTATGAAATAATACGCTCAAGTTTTTCATTTTTATAAAAATGTTTCCATTGGCCTTCGTATTGGCTATGCTGATATATTCCCTTACTCTTCAACCTTCCATTTGAGTGAAAGTACCAGGCTGAATCTTCCATCACACCTTCCTGCCAAGTCTCTTTACCCTGCGTAGTTTCGCTTGGGTAAAAATAGGTGACCTCTCCTTGCAGCTTTCCTTCCCTATAATTTTCAATTGAATTCTTTTTTCCGGACGGGTAATAAAAAATCCACTCGCCATCTTTCTTTCCTTTAATCATTTTACCCTCGCCTTTAAGTTTACCGGATTGGTAATATTCTTTTACCATCTCCTGACCCAAGGCAAAATGCTGCGATATCCAAATTAATACAAGCGGGAAAAATCTCATTCAATACATTTTTTAACGGGGGAAAATATCATGTCGGCGTGGGAAAATCCTCATTGATTTCAAGTGTCGGCTAAGGCGACCTTGCAGCACCTAAACCCCACAACGTGAAAGTAAAAATTTATTTTTATGTGTTAGCGACAGTAATTGCACAAACGGTCAATGCACAAAGTACCACCACGTTGATGGGAGGCCGAGCTGCTGGACTAGGATACGCCACTGCGGTAACAGAAGACGAGTGGTCACTTTTTAACAATGTCGGAGGTTTAGCTCACGTAAATCAACTCAATGCCTCTTTCGCCTATGAGGCTCGACCAGCCTTGATTGGTGCCAACAGAATGGTGGCATCCATTTCGGCGCCTTCTAAAATTGGAACCGTTGGTGTTGGCGTTTTTCGTTTTGGCGATGACGTTTATGGTGAACATCAAGTGTCTTTCGGAGTAGGAAATCAAATTGGTAACACTTCACTGGGAGCCAAGGTCAACTACACGCAATACCGAATAGAGACTTTTGGAAACACTTCTGCAATGAGTTTTGATTTTGGAGGAATATCCAGGATAACCAATCAGCTTTCAATAGGTGCTTATATTACCAACCTTACTCAATCAAAACTCGCTGGCACTGATGGTGAGCGAATTCCTACAAAATTGGTGTTAGGTGTTGGCTTTAAGCCTTCCGATAAAATATTTGTTGCTACCGAACTAGAAAAAGACCTTGACTACCAAACCATATGGAAGACTGGTTTGGAATACTCGATTTACGAAAAAGTATTTTTCAGAACTGGTTTCAATCTCAATCCTAACGCTGCTTATTTTGGACTGGGTGCTCAAAAGAAAAATCTAAAGTTTGATTATGCTATTCGTTTTAACCAACTGACAGGAGCTGCACATCAGATATCTGCTACTTATCTCATCCCAACCAAAAAATGATGACGCGTTGGTTAGTAGTTTTTTTGTTTGCCTTTGCATGCTCTAATTTGCTAGCGCAAGATTATCCACGAAAAGATATTAACCCTGCCAACCTTGCTGATGAAGTTTTTGCAATACAAGATCTGGATATCAATTATCAGGATTTGTATGAAAACTATTTGCAACTTATTTCCAATCCATTCGATTTGAATAAGGTAACGGAGGAACAACTTCATTCTCTTTATATCCTTAGTCAAGATCAAATCACTGCAATTCTTAAGTACAGATTAGAAGGAGGATCATTTATCTCTGTGTATGAACTTCAAACTATTCTCGATCGGCAAACTTTTTTAAAAGTTGTCCCATTTGTAACCGTGCCCGATGCAACTCAATCCTTCAATAGAAATATTATCAAACGAATAGCAAGCGAACAGAATAATTATCTACTGCTGCGTTGGGGCAGGACAGCAGAACCGCAGCAAGGATATTCAGAAAAGGCAACGCCTTCTAATCGGTATACAGGATCGGTCGATAATTTCTACGCACGTTTTCGTACCAGTCGAGCCGGAGATTTTAGTTTAGGATTCACGATGAAAAAAGATGCGGGCGAAGTAATCTCTTGGAATCCCTCTAAAGGATATTATGGATTTGATTATCTCTCCTTTCATATTCAAACACAGAACAAAGGAAAAATCAAAAATCTAATTGTTGGCGACTATCAGGCACAATTTGGTCAGGGAATCACATTGGGCTCTGTTTTTGGAATAGGAAAAAATGGAGAAGCAGTAAACACTATGCGCAGGCCTAATCTTGGTTTCACTCCTTATACTTCCATTTATGAAGCGGGATTTTTTCGCGGTGCAGCACTCTCCTATTCGCTTTCAAAAAATATATCGCTTCATTCTATGGCATCTGCACGCGGGCGTGATGGGGCACTCCAACAAGATACAATTTCATCATCCGAATACCTTTCATCAATCAGTTACACCGGCCTCCACCGCACGGCCAATGAGCTGGCCAATCGAAACGCAATTACCGAATCTAACGCCGCTTCCGTTCTTCAGTTTAAAAAGAACTCACTGGATGCAGGTCTGATTTTCCATCATACTCAATTTAGTTCATCGCTGCTTCATACACAATCTCCTTACAACCAGTTTGTGTTTAATGGCACTTCC
>DASYTA010000328.1:0-1696 GCA_036002745.1 Cyclobacteriaceae bacterium
AATAATAATTTTTGAAGTTCATAATTGGCGGTGATGATCCGTTCGTTCCAATAACTCATTTTAAATTCAAAAGAGCATTCATCGTTTTTATTAACTGGTTTGCAGCGCAATACTCGCTCATACTCAGCAGCATTCCTGGAATCAAAAGACACTTTTACTTTTTCCGGTTTTATCTTTTCCAAAAGCAATCCATCCAGTTCGTGGATCAGGAACACCAACATCAAGTCGCGCATTTGCAAAAAAGGAAAAGTGCCCTGCTCGTTCTCCTTTGTGATCTTCAAATGTATTATAAACGATTTTTTTCCCTGGGCAATTTCCAAACGAAATGAGTCCGTGAACAAATGAATTAACGAAGCAGCTTGTGTCAATGCTTCACCAACCGTAGCGCTCGACTTGATGATCTCTCCAACAATACCCAACGCAGCGAGTTGAAGTGATTCTCCGAAATGCAATCCAAACAACGGATCATTCGCCAGGTGGCTTGCATTAATCCAAAGATTGTTCAGCTGATGTTGAGTGATGGCAGGATGTGTTCCTTCCTTCAACGCCCTCAAATCGATACCGGTAAGCTTGCACAATTTCTCTATTGAAATATCGCGTTGAGCCGCATATCCAAGCATGCTCATTACAAATTGCTTACTGTGTTCTTCCATATTCCAAAAGTAATATCCTAATATATCACTTGTGCCGCGTGGCGTAAAATGACAATACGATGGCAGCTAAAGATAAGTTGTCTTCACGGCCTGCCCAATACTTTTGAGCCATCAATAAAAACAAAACAAATATGATGTCACTAAAAAATATTTTGCTCCTTAATGGAGCGAGTTCCGGAGCAACGGGAGTGTTGCTTCTGGCCTTCTCTCGGTTCTTTGCAAACTTGTTTCAAATCTCGTCAACCATAGCGTTTACTGTCGTAGGCATTTTTCTTATTGTATTCACCGCAGTTGTGATTTGGGTTTCCATCGGAGACATCAATCGCAGAACTGTTCGGCTTATCATTACACTGGATACAATTTGGGTTGGGTTAAGTTTCATAGTTGCGATTATCTTTTACGACGAGATCTCTCTGATCGGTAGTGTCCTTATCGAGATCGTTGCGATTTGGGTTGCAGCGATGGCAATTCTACAAACCAAAGGACTTAAACAATCAACACTTTAAATCAACACCATATGAAAAACATAAATCTTGTTGTCGTTCTTATGCTATCTGCGCTGGCAACCTTAGCACAACCCAATGTTTCACCGGAACCAACCAATGCCGAGCCTTCCGTTCTTATCAAAGAATTTTTTGATGCCTATCGCGCTCACAACCGCGAGAAAGTTTCATCGATGATGCATCCCGATATCATGTGGACGCAACCTGGTAACAATCGGCTATCCGGTGTTAAAAAATCACGTGAAGAGGTAAAAGCTATGGGGAAATTGATGGCCGAACTTTCAGCAAAAACCATTGAACTTGCCGACATTAAAATTCTGAATGCCACAGGCAACAGTGTAGCCTGCTTGCTCCGCTGGAAAGCTGTTCAACCAACCGGAAATGTCCTTGATGTAGAAAACATTGATGTGTACACCATCGAAAATGGATTGATCGTAAATGTGAAAATCTATTCTGCTGATTTGGTGCAAGAAGATAAATTCTGGGGAAATAAATAGTATAGAGTAACGAGTCGTGAGTATTGCGAACACATCTCGTCTC
>DASYTA010000329.1:0-5697 GCA_036002745.1 Cyclobacteriaceae bacterium
TATTCCTTCTAAAATCTTTTGTACGTTCTCATCTATTTTGCTGGGATCTATATTACCAGTCAATTTTAGGTTTGCTGAATATTTTGTGAGTGAAGGTCCAACTACAATGCAGTCTATTGTCCAGCGTTCTTTCTTACCCAACACAAACTGGTAGCCAAGCTCCGCTCCAATACTAAGCACATCAAATTTTGAACTTAACAAAAGAAGGTCGGGAGAGCTTCCAACTCTCATATTCCTTTCATTGTCGAAATTATAATAACCAATATAAGGTCCTATATAAACTCCGTGTGGTGCAGGATCTTTGTTTTCTTTGGCTAAGTAAAAGCGATAATCTGCTGTGATTGAATACCCTGCCTTCTTTACCGTAGACTCATAGTAAATGGAATCTGAACCTTTTGAAGATCCAAATGGAAGAGCAATCAACCCGAATTGAATTGAGAAAGACTGATTCTTTTTTATTATACGTTCGTACTCGATCAATGGAGACCGGTACAATATGTTAGAAGTTAAATTTATCTTAATAATGTTTTTATAACTCTTTTCTTTACGTGCACTGTCACTGGATTGCGCTGATGTAAAGTTCCCCGAGCATAAGCAAATAACTGAAACAACAAAGGATTTGAAAATTCGATTTGACATGTGCTTATCTATTGATGATCTAATACATAGCAATAATAAAGAACTTATAGCATATGGAGATTAATAGTATATGAAATGAAATCAATTCATTAAATAAGTCAGAGCATTTCTTAATAAAGAACTCGATCGAAAACTTTAAGATTTCATCCGATGGATATTTTTTTATTTTCTGAGGCCGATCGATAAATAGCTTCTACCACTCGAATATCTTTCAGGCCCTCTTCACCAGGAACAAGTACTTTGCTATTATTCATAATCGATAACGCATCATCATCCATTTGGCGAGCTTGCTGATTGCCCACGGCTGCAATTAGCTTTGTTCCGTCGCTCGTGATTCCCTGTATGCCAGAATATATTTGATATGGAATCAACTCATAATTTCCTTTCGAGCAAGTAACTCTTAACTCATTTACGTTTCTTCCAAAGGTAGCTTCACATGAAGCTGTTGCTCCTCCAGGAAACTCAAGATCAAAGTTTACTATTTCTTCCACTTCTTTATAAATCTCGGGCCTTGTAGTAGATGTCTTGGCTGTAACGGCGATTGGTTCCAAACCTGTACTGTACCTGGCAGCATTCAATGGATACACGCCCATGTCATACATGACGCCACCGCCCAGTTTCTTGATCTGTTTCCAGTGGGTGGTGCGAGTTTCATAGTAACCCGCAGCAACTTTTACATTTGTTACTTTACCATACGTCTGGTCTTTCGCAAACTGCATTATCTTTTTGGTATTGGGCTCATGGTGCAGGCGATAGCCGATGCTCAACTTCGTTTTATTTTTATTGCATGCATCAATCATTTGCTGACATTCATTTGCTGTCATAGCCATTGGTTTCTCGCACCACACGTGCTTACCAGCATTCGCAGCGCGAATGCTGTATTCAGCATGCATAGAAGGAGGTAGCACAACGTAGATCACATCAATGTCAGGATTGTTGGCGACTGAATCAAAATTCGAATAGTTATAAATGTTTTTGTCAGCGAGATTGTATTGCTTTTTCCATTTTTCGGCTTTGGCTGTGGATCCCGTCACGATTCCTGCAAGGTAACAGTGCTCGGTTAACTGTAAAGCTGGAGCCAATAAATCGGTGCTGTAATAACCTAATCCCATTAGAGCAACGCCCAATCTCTTCTTGCCTTGCGGAATTAAAAAATTAGAAAATGCCTGTGTGCTAACTGCAGCACCAGCCAATCCGGCTGCTGTTTGCAAAATAAATTTACGTCTTCGCATATAAGTGAGTCATTGATGATGATCACTCAATTTACATTGATATTTTAAGAAACTAAAGTTGCTTTCAGAAGTTAATCGCCCCCGTTGGGGGAATTTTAAGCTTGAACCACTTGATGCTGTTATCAATTTGTTATTTTCACTTTTAAACCCAATACATACCGATGAGAAAAATAATGTTGATTCCTGTCTTTATGATAATGGCCAATCTAGCTGTAGCTCAAGGATTACAGAAAGGGAATCTTTTTGGTGTTCACCTTGTCACGGTTGAACTCAAGCCTAATGTAAAAATGGATGAGTTCAAAGCCTTTTTTGTTAACGAAGTTCTTCCTCAATATGAAAAAAATTGGGTGGGGCTAAAAGGGTACCTGGTAAAGTCGGTAAGAGGTGATTATAAAGACCGGTTTTTTGTCGTTTGGCTTTTTGAGTCGGAAAAGGCTCGTGATAAATATTTCAATGCCGATGGCACACCTAATGATTTGGAAAAAGCTGCGTTTGAAAGGGTAGGGCCTGTTGAAGAAAAACTCAAGAAGTTTGGAACGTACACGATAAAGTATACCGACGATTTTGTTGTTCAGTAATAAGCTTGTACCGTTTAGAATTGAGATTTGATCATCTCACTTATTCTAGTAGCGAGGTGCATAGTAATGGCGCGGGCGATTTCTCCAAAGACTAGAATACCAAAAAATAAAACTCTTGCTATCAGTTCTATTTTAGTCATGGGATTTAGCGATGGAGTGAACCAGCGTTGTGAAGGCCCATCTTCTGAATCTCTTGAATACCCACAAGCTCAGAGCGAGCATAGCTGTTAACCCCAAGGTTACGCTTAATGAGAGAGATAAAATTTCCAATTGGCTCAATTCAGGTTGCATTTTTATAACATTTATCTAGGCAAGGTACTTTGCTTGAGTAAGAATTGATACGGGGTTTTTCCCGGGTAGGAACTAGTATTTTTCCCTGATGCAACTAAAATGTCCTTTTGAATAGCGCTATTTTCCGCGCATCCAGGTTCTGATGAGCCACATCAATGACCCAAAACTGATCGAGACCAAAATTGCAAAAAATGCAATAGTGACAACAGCGAGCATCATTTCCGGGCCAGGGTCAAGGCCTAAACGCATAAGGTATATGGATTGATCAGCCACCGAATCTACCGAGTAAAAGCCATGTTTAGAACCTAGAATTAGAATTCGGTGGAAATGAGATGGTATTTGGCGGAGATGATTTAGAAGATGGTGAGATTAAACTATTAATTTTATCCCCGATGTCACAATCCATCCTCGATGCTACTTACAAAATGCTGTGTCAACATCCCGAAGTTGTTACAGAGCTATCGAAGCTGTTGCATTTACCATACATTGAACAGAAGGACAGCGAGGGAAACCTATGTTTTATAAATAACAAGGAGGTGAGGCCTGAATTTAAAGAAACATTCACATCGGCGGACGTTGCGCATTACCTCATGGGGTTATTAAAAACTTTGGCTGCTACAGAAGTAACAAAAGGAAATTTTCATTTGAATTTCCCTTATCCACAAAATGCTAAGTCTTTTTGGCAACAAGTAGAGCAGGAAACTCAAGCGGGCTCAATATGAATTAAAACATTGCCCAACTCAGGGAGCTCTTGCTGCAAAGTGTCTTTTAGTTTGTGTGAAATATCATGTCCCGCTTTCACTGAAATGTCAGCAGCAACGAGAGCGTGCAGATCAACGTGATATGTCATTCCAGTTTTGCGGATAAAACATTTCTCAGTTCCCTTCACACCCTCAACAGTTGTGGCGATCTGCCTGATGCTAGCGACAAGCTCATGGTTTAAACTTTCATCCATAATCTCTCCAAGCGCGGGTCTAAAAATCATATAGCTGTTGTAAAGAATAAAACCCGAGGCAAAGAGTGCAGCCCAATCGTCGGCCGATTCATAACCCTTTCCAAAAATCAACGCGATTGAAATTCCTATAAACGCTGCAACCGAGGTAATGGCATCGCTTCGATGGTGCCATGCGTCTGCTTTTAATGATGCGCTTTTCGACTGCTTACTTTTTCGAATCACAAATTGATATGATGCTTCTTTCCATAGAATAATTGCTCCAAGAATATAGAGTGTAAATGGTTTAGGAAGTTCATGCGGTATAGTAATGTTCTTAATGCTCTCGTACGCGATTATGGTAGCAGATGTAACCAGGAAAGCAACTACAACGAAAGTGATGAGAGGTTCAGCTCGACCGTGTCCATAAGGATGGTTTTCATCAGCAGGTTTGTTTGCATATTTAATCCCGAACCAAACCAACAGCGAAGAAAAAATATCGGAAGTGGATTCGATAGCATCTGCAATTAGTGCATAAGAGTTGCCAAAGTAGCCTGCTATCCATTTGAGGATCGCTAACAGAGTATTCCCGACAATGCTAAAATATGTTGCTCTTATTGCAGTTTGTTCGTTCGTCATTCCGGAGGGTAACCTTGAAATCGAAGCATAATATAAAACAATTTCCAATTCGAAATAGTAAAGACAATTTGCAATTCAAACAACTGATATTCAGTTTGCTTTTCCTGTGACTTAATTCAAACCGCTGCATTATAATGATGCGATACAAATCTAAACCGCAACCCTATGGCAGAGATAAATCAATCCGCAGGGAGTAGCTCCCATGTGCGCATTCGTAGTAAAAAACTTTCTACTCACATTGATATGACCCCGATGGTCGATCTTGCTTTTCTCCTCTTAACTTTTTTCATTTTAACCACAACACTCAACAAACTCAAGGTAATGGAAATAGGCATGCCCGAAAAAACACCAGAAACAACACCCATTCCGGAAAAGCGCGTGCTCACTTTATTGATAGATGGAAATGATAAAGTTTATTGGCGACAGGGGATAAGTGTTCCAAAATTAGAGTCAGTGAAATTTTCACATGACCCGATCAACAAACTTCTAACATTAAAGGATAAAGAGATTGATAAAATGCTAGTGCTTGTGAAGGCCACCAATAAGTCCAAATACAAAAACCTGGTAGATATTGTGGACGAGCTTGCTATTGCAAAGATCGACAGTTATTGTATTGTTGATGTTACTGCTGAAGACGAAGAACTAATAAAAGCAACCCTTAAATAGTAAAGCCATGAAACCTTCCATATTAATCCTGATTTTATTTTTATCCGCATGTGAATCAAAAGAAGAACAGCGACAGCCTGCGATGGCAGTTTCGAAGATGGCTATTCCAGAAACAGCAGGGAGCAATGAAGTCAGCTATGTGTCAGCCGATAGTTATACACCACCCTCGGATAAGGATCCTGAAGAAGAAAAGTCGGGTGAATTAATAATGAAAAGAGCCGATATCAGATTCCAGGTACAAAATGTTGAAGCGAACACCAGGAACATAGAAAAGCTTGTCTCTGCTCGCAAAGGACTTATCGCCAGGCAGAATTTATCGACTGCAACGGCACAGGTTTCGAATGACATTACTATTCGGATTCCCTCATCAGCTTTCGAGGAGCTTCTCGAGGATTTAAAGAAAGAGGCGCAGTTTGTTGATTATAAAAGACTCGCTTCTGAAAATGTCACTGAAGAATATATGGATATTCAAACTCGTTTAAAAACTAAGAAAGAAGTTAGAGACCGGTACACTGAAATTCTAAAAACGAAAGCAAAAACTGTTGAAGATATCTTGAAGGCCGAAGAACACATCAGAGTGTTGCAAGAAGAAATTGAAGCAAAGGAGGGAAGGCTTAATTTTTTGAAAAGCAGGGTATCAATGAGTGTGATCAACCTTGAAATTTATCAGAAAGTGATTTATAAAGAGGCGCCGGCCCTCGTGGTGAAGCCTTATGTCGCT
>DASYTA010000330.1:0-4333 GCA_036002745.1 Cyclobacteriaceae bacterium
AGCTTCATAAGCTTCATATTCAAGCCAGCGTACATTTTTGTTATGCGCATTATCGCGCACGGTACCTATAAAAACATTAACGGCCCCCGCACCCAGGCTGGAGGCCGTCTCGATGACTTTCTGTACATCGATCGGTTTTGCAGTTATTTTTATCATGATTGAAAGGGTATTCGGTGTTGGAGAATACGAAATAAAAATGCCCAGCGACAAAACCTACTTAAAATCGGATTTTGAAACTGAGCATCTTCATATACCAATAAAAATTTATTAGTCTATGAAAGTAACTTTTTTAGGTCAACTCTGCAAGGTGTTTTCTGGATTTAAATTCTCACCAAAAATTGATCCTGATTTTTACTTTTTCTCCGCTATAGGAGCGGTTTTTTGAATCTCTACTTTAGGTTGTTGTACTGTTGCAGTGTGTTTTACAGTCGAAATATGCGGAGCGATAATCAATGCAACGATAGATGACAACTTAATGAGAATATTCATCGATGGACCAGATGTGTCTTTGAAAGGATCGCCGACGGTATCACCAGTAACAGAAGCTTTATGCGGCTCTGATTTTTTGTAGTACATCTGACCGTTGATTTCTACACCTTTCTCAAAAGATTTTTTTGCATTGTCCCACGCGCCACCAGCATTGGATTGGAAAATTCCCATCAATACACCACTTACTGTAACACCAGCCAACATTCCACCCAATACTTCAGGGCCAAATGTGAAACCAACAATCACTGGCATCAACAATGCGATCGCACCAGGTGCAATCATTTCGCGAAGAGATGCTTTAGTAGAAATGGCAACGCATTTTTCATATTCAGGTTGAGCTTTGTATTCCATGATACCTGGAATTTCGCGGAACTGTCTGCGAACTTCATTCACCATGTCCATAGCAGCGCGACCAACAGCAGCAATTGCAAGTGATGAAAAAATAAATGGAATCATTCCACCAACGAAAAGTCCGGCAAGAACTGGGGCCTTGTAAATATCAATCGCTGTAATTCCTGATACACCAACAAACGCAGCAAACAAAGCAAGCGAAGTAAGCGCGGCAGATGCAATAGCAAAACCTTTTCCTGTAGCGGCTGTTGTGTTACCTACGGCATCTAAATTATCAGTGCGATGGCGAACTTCTTCAGGTAGGTGACTCATCTCCGCAATACCACCAGCGTTGTCAGCAATTGGACCAAACGCATCGATCGCTAATTGCATCGCTGTGGTTGCCATCATACCGGCAGCAGCAATTGATACACCATATAATCCTGCAAACTCATAAGAACCTAAAATTCCAGCTGCTAACACGATAATTGGAAGAGCTGTTGACTCCATACCAACAGAAAGTCCACCAATGATATTTGTTGCGTGACCAGTTGCTGATCGGTTGATGATTGATCTTACAGGGCGTTTGCCCATCGCTGTGTAAAATTCGGTGATCATACTCATCAATGTTCCGACCACTAATCCGATGACAATCGAGATGAACACATCAGTAGACGTAAACTCAACACCTCTGTGAACTAATTTTTCAGGAAGCAAATAATTTACGGCAAAGTAAGAAGCAATGGCTGTCATAATGATCGATGACCAGTTACCAATATTCAGCGCAGTCTGCACACTGTCAGTTTCATTTTTAATTCTAACAAACCAAGTTGCTACAATAGAAAAGATAAGTCCGAGGCCAGCTGTTACCATCGGCAACAAAATAGGAGCGAGGCCACCGAAATTATCATTCGAAGCAATCTCTTGACCTAATACCATCGTTGCTAAAATTGTGGCTACATAAGATCCGAATAAATCGGCACCCATTCCGGCAACATCACCAACGTTGTCACCAACGTTATCCGCGATGGTTGCAGGATTACGAACATCGTCTTCAGGAATTCCTGCTTCAACCTTTCCTACTAAGTCAGCACCTACATCGGCAGCTTTGGTATAAATCCCACCGCCCACACGAGCAAACAATGCAATTGACTCAGCACCTAAAGAAAATCCGGCTAACACTTCAATGGCTTTCTTCATCTCTAAGCCAGTCATGTCAGCACCTTCAGGAACAAAATATTTAAAGAAGATAATAAACAAGCCACCTAATCCTAAAACAGCAAGTCCTGCCACACCAATGCCCATTACAGAACCTCCTGTGAAAGAAACATTCAATGCTTTTGCTAATGATGTGCGTGCAGCTTGGGTTGTGCGCACATTTGCTTTAGTGGCGATCTTCATGCCAATGTATCCGGCTAAACCAGAAAGTAATGCTCCAAGTAAAAATGAAATCGCGATAATCGGACTTGACTCCTCTATCAATGTGCCTGACCATCCTAATAATACAGATGCAATCAAAGCAAATACACCAAGGATGCGCCACTCGGCTTTCAAGAATGCCATTGCACCACGTGCGATATAGCCGGCAAGCTCTTGCATTTTGGCTTCGCCAGCATCCTGACGAGTTACCCAAGCGGATTTAAAAGCAGTTACAATTAGACCAAGAAGGCCAACAGCGGGGATTAGAAAGAGTACGGTGTTCACAGGTTTATTGATTTAAAAGATTCAAAGTTCAACGTATAAGGTTAGGCACGTAAAAAGTGGCTGCAAAACTAACCAAAATCATTAAATGACCATGACACTGGCGTATTCAAAATGCAGGAATTTAGTACATGATAAGCGCGACCGAAATCGGACGGTTACGTTCGGTATCGTCCGTGAAAGATGTTAAAGGGTGCGTTTTTATAATGAATAAGCCATTTTTTTGGTGGCATTATATTTAGAATAGAGTGCAATTAGGTCTTGAATGACAATTAAGCTTATCAACTAAGGAATATGCTCTATAACTATTTGAAAATCGCCTTGCGTAACCTGATGCGCAATCGGGTTTATTCGGCCATCAATATTTTCGGGCTTGCACTTGGTATAGCGTGCTGCTTGTTGCTGGCTCTTTATATTCAAGATGAAGTGAGTTATGACAAGCACCACAAAAACGCAGACGATATTTATCGAATCGTTACTCATTTTAAAACCGACGTTGTAGTCGAGAAATCGGGCACTGCTTCTCCACCTATTGCCATGACGATGAAGGATGAAATTCCCGAAGTGGAAGAAGCAGTGCGCGTGGTTCGTAGTTTTTCAAAAAGTTTGATCCGTTATCGCGAAGATCTTTTTTATGAAGACAATGCATTCCTGGCTGACTCTACATTGTTTGATGTTCTTACCTATGATCTGAAAGAAGGTAATCCAAAGAACGCCCTTACAGAGGCAAACTCGGCTGTGCTTTCAGAAAAATTAGCCCACCGACTTTTTGGCAACGAAGCTGCACTTGATAAGAGCATTTCTATAAGTCAAGGTGGTGAATTCGTTGAATATAAAGTTACAGGAGTATTCAAAGAAAAATACAACACGATCATCAAAGCCAATTTCTTTACTTCGATGACGAGCAAAGGATTGGGCGAATACATCACCAAAGACAAAGAATCCTCCAAAGAATGGGCAGGCCAAAATTTTTGCCCGTCTTATCTCAAGTTGGTTCATGGTCACGATAAAGCCGCGGTGGAAAAAAAGGTAAATGAAGTTTTATTGAAACACGGAGCGGAAGCCATGAAGGCTCTTGGCATACATAAAACACTGTCCCTGGAATTAGTAAAAGATATTTACCTCAAATCGGATGTCGGGCAAAGCCCACGTATCATCTATTTATATGTGGTGGCATCAATTGCAATTTTCATATTGTTGATTGCATGCATCAATTTTATGAATTTGTCTACAGCAAAAGCTACGAAGCGTGCTTCTGAAATTGGCATACGCAAAACGTTAGGAGCGTTTCGATCTTCTTTGATCAGTCAGATTTTAGGAGAAGCGATGATCATTGTAGTCATCTCCATTATTATAAGTCTTGCTCTTGTACAATGGTCTCTACCTCTTTTCAACCAGCTTACGGATAAAAACATTTCATTTAATTCTGATAATATCCTCTATTTCATTTCAGCATCTATTATCCTCACGTTAGTTACCGGCTTGGTAGCGGGAAGTTATCCGGCTTTTTATCTTTCCTCATTTGAACCCGCTCAAGTGTTGAAAGGAAAATTGAATCTTGGCAACTCTTCAGGAAGATTACGACAAGCGCTCGTGATATTTCAATTCATGATTGCCATTGCATTGGTGTGTGGCATCTTCATCATTTCAAGTCAGATGAATTTCATCATCGAAAAGGACTTAGGTTTTGATGCCAAGGCGAAAATCGTTTTGCCCTTGCGTACAAAAGAAGCACGGGCTCAATACGATGCATTAAAGAAAGAACTGGAAATGACTACCAATGTGAAAGCCGTCTCCGGCACAGGGTATGTTC
>DASYTA010000331.1:0-3762 GCA_036002745.1 Cyclobacteriaceae bacterium
TTACATCATCGGCAAAGTCAATGGTAGGCGCTAGGCTGTGAGTTCCAAGCGCTTGTTTCACCGCGCTCCATACTACACCGTACACAGCACGCTCGTCATCAAATTTTATTTCAGTCTTAGTGGGATGCACATTTACATCAATATGCTTTGGATCGATGTCGATAAACAGCGCATAAAATGGAAAACTTCCCTCTTGTAATAATCCTTCATAAGCACTGGTAACAGCGTAGCCTAAATAATTATTTCGGATGAAACGGTTGTTAACAAAAATAAATTGCTCGCCTCTTTTCTTTTTGGCGAGTTCAGGTCGACCAATGTATCCAGTGATCTTCAGCAATGAAGTTTCTTCCTGAACAGGAGCCAACTGGCTTTGATAATTTTTTCCAAATAGGTTAACAATCCGCTGGCTTAATTTGCTCGACGATAAATCAAACAGTAACTCATCGCTTTGAATAAGAGTGAATGCGATGCTTGGATGCGCAAGAGCAAGCCGTTGAAACTCTTCGGTGATGTGGCTCATCTCCACACCATTTGATTTTAAAAAATTTCTACGTGCTGGAATATTGTAAAATAAATTCTTGACGCTGATGCTGGTTCCTTTTTCGCAGGCAGTGGGTTCCTGTTTTTTTACCTCTGATCCCTCTACTAAAAGTAAGGTGCCAAGATCTTCTTGAGGCAGACGAGTCTTTAATTCCATCTGCGAAACGGCAGCAATGGAGGCGAGTGCTTCGCCGCGAAAACCCATAGTACGAAGTCGAAACAGGTCGTCAGCTGTGCGGATTTTAGAAGTGGCATGACGCTCCAAACTCATGCGGGCATCCGTTTCACTCATTCCCTTACCATTATCGATTACCTGAATGAGCGCCTTGCCCGACTCCTTAATAATAAGTTTGATGGAGGTAGCACCGGCATCAATGGCATTTTCTATCAGCTCTTTCACGGCTGAAGCTGGCCGTTGCACCACTTCACCAGCGGCAATTTGGTTAGCAATAGCGTCGGGAAGGAGTTGAATGATGTCGGGCATGCGGAGACTATCCCGCAAGGTACGAAACAGAATGGGGTGAAATAAGAAAAAATTTGTTACGACTTACAAATTTTTTTAGTTAGTTGGAACTAAAAGTATCGATTGCAATTAAGACAGTGATACTCCTCATGATTTGAGTCACCCGATTTTAAATCCAACATTAGGAGTAGGCTAAAATACGTCTTTCTCCAAGCGGAGAGAGCCTGCCAATTTTTGCCACCGCAATAAGGACATTTGATTTTATCCTCAATCAAGATTTTATTAACGCGATCGTAATCTCTTGAAAAAATATGAAGCCTTACCTCGGGCACGAAAAGGTCCTGAGAATTTTCATTAGTTAGATAACCTTCAATACCATCAACCTGTAACTCCACCAATGCAACGCTAGCCTCTAATTCGTTCGAATAGACTTTGAAAACAATTGTTTCTTCGGATGAATCCATTCGAAATGAAAAAGATCAAACTCAAAAAAAATCTATGCGTACAACAATTCCTTTTTTGTATTGTTTGCGGCAATCAAATTCAATTCGGGAGCTAGAATCACACTTACGTTGTCCCGCTCATTCCACTCTTTGAGTTTTTCGAGTTTCACTGAGCCTGTCATGTATTGATGGCCACTACCTTGATATCCGCCTTTGAAATTTTCGAAGTCTTTCGGTGAGATAAGCGTTCCTTGCGGGAAGCTGACGACTACATCGATCAAAGCGTCATTGGAGAAAGGAAGACCTTCACCTTGCGTGAATTTTTTGTATTCGTAACGATAATCGTAAGTGAGTGCAGAAATATCGGAAAGAACAGCGGAACCTGTGGGATAGCCACCTGCGCCTTTGCCGATGAACACTTGCTTCTCTGCGAATGCACCTTCTACCAAAACGGCATTGTATTCATTGCGAACTGATGCCAGCATGTGATCCAATGGAATGAATTGCGGGGCAACAAATCCTAAGATCTTTCCATTTAGTTTGTAAGCACGAGCAATCAATTTTATGGTGAGGTTATTCTCGCGGGCATACTTTAAATCGACTGGAGAAATTTTTTGTATTCCAACATTGATGATCTCCTCTGGTTTGAGAAACACGCCAAAAGTATGAGCAATAGCGATCGTTAATTTATATTTTGGATCAAAGGCTTTTACATCCAAAGAAGGATCACTTTCTGCAAAACCTAAATCTTGTGCGCCTTTCAGTGCCTCAACGTAGCTTTTCTTCTCTTCGAATACTTTGGTAAGAATGTAGTTAGTACTGCCATTAAAAATACCTTCAATGCTTGTGATCAAATCATTGTCATAGTATTCTTCTAGGTTGCGAAGAATTGGAATACTTCCGCATACAGAGCCTTCGTACAAAACGGAACGATTGTGTTTTTGTTGGAGGTTATAAATTTCTTCTAGATTTTCGGCAATCATCTTTTTGTTGGCTGTTACTACATGCTTGCCATTCTGCAAAGCCGCTTTTACAATTTCGAAAGCCGCTTTGGCATCATCAATCAATTCCACAATCACATTGATTTCAGGATCGTTGAGAATCTCATTTTTATCGAAGGTGAATGAAGCGCTCTCAAGAATTCTTTTCTTATCACGATTTTTTACGCAGATTTTTTTGATCTCCGCCTTGATGCCGTGGGTTTCATTAAGCACATGATACAAGCCTTGGCCTACACAACCGAAACCAAATAGCCCCAACTTCAAATGTTTATGCTGGGTATGTGTAGTTGTATTTGAATTCTGCACTGACATAACTTTATTTTTTAACTGTTATTTTAAAATGGCAGCTTCAGATTTTTTTGTGCTGCCGGATTTCTTTAATATTTTTTTAAACTGATCGATTTCTACTAAAAAACCATCATGACCAAACAACGAATCAATTTTTTCGAAGCGGGCATTAGGAATAGTAGATGCTAATAATTTTTGTTCCGCAATGGGAAAAAGAATATCGCTTTCAATTCCGATCACCAAGGTCTCAGCCTTAATGCTTTGCAGCGCTGCTTCAATACTTTTTCTTCCGCGACCAATGTTGTGGCTATCCATTGCTTTCGACAAAATCCAATAAGTAAACGCGTTGAAACGGTTTGCTAACTTTTGTCCTTGGTAGCGTTGATATGATGAAGCGCGGAAGTCATCAATGTTTTTTGAATCCTTTTCAGATTGAGTTTCTTCAAAACCTTTGTACGCACGATAAGAAATCATGCCGATAGCGCGCGCAGCTTTCAACCCTTCGATTCCTGCTCGTGGATCGTTTTCTTTCCAAGTGCTATCGGCAGTGATTGCCATCCGTTGTGCTTCGTTGAAAGCAATGCCCCAAGGGGAGTGTTGTGCGTTGGTTGCGACAACAATTAAATTTTGAATTACATCAGGTTGAATGATGGCCCACTCAAGCGCTTGCTGTCCGCCAAGTGATCCGCCAATCAAGGTGTTAATTTTTTCCAGACCTAAATTAATTCTGAGCAAATCCAATGATCGAACAATATCACGAACAGTGATCAATGGAAAATCGTGAAAATAATTTTTACCAGTTTTCGGATTGTTAGATAATGGTCCGGTAGAACCATAACAACCTCCAAGCACATTAGCGCAAATTATAAAATGAGTGTTTGGATCATAAGCGCTTCCTTCTACGAAGAAATCTTTCCACCAATCGGTAAAGTCTGAGCTGCCTGTCAAAGCATGGCAAACCCAGACAACATTGTTGCGCTCTTTGTTGAGTTGACCTAACGTAGTGTATTTGAGCTGAAAGCCGGGG
>DASYTA010000332.1:0-4571 GCA_036002745.1 Cyclobacteriaceae bacterium
GTTCTGGCATCTACAGTGATTGCGGCGATAGGGGTTATTGTAGTGTTAATTCTTTTGGCCTTTTCAATTGTGGGTTTGTTAGGAGGTGCTTTCAAAGAAGTCTTCTATTATATAACTTCACAAGGTTTCTCAAATAAAGCAACATCATCCGATTCTAGTCAGGCAAATGTATTAGTCACTCAAGAGTAATTCAGGTTCCTCGGCTTATTCTTACCTCAGGCAATACTTTATAAAAGCATACAGCCCAAGCGCAAGTAATACCAGACCTGGTATAATCTTTACCCACTTGCTTCCGCTTACATGAGGAGCGAGGCGCTGGGCAAAAGAGATCACCAGAGTTAGCAGCGCGAAGGCACCAACGGAGGTACCAAATACATAACTATGCAACAAACCCGTAGTTGAGAGGCTGATCCATCCTTGCGCTTTCATGTACGCGGTAAAGCCCATCCAATAGGGAATTGCCATTGGATTGAGGATACTTAATGCAAGCCCACGTCTAAAGCCACTATCATTAAACTTCTTTGCAAAACCCGTAGGCTGTTTTGACGGCAGCAAATTAAAAATCCCAAGGCTTGTCATAACAACAGCAGCAATCAATTCAAAATTCTCTACCACCATGGGCGAGGAAGTAAGCCAATATTCAAATTGCACGCCAATCCACGCATAAGGATATTCAATTATTGCAACGGCAATGGCAAAACGTGTGGCTATTTGCTTTTTACCTTGCAATGCCATTTGCAAAATGGAAACATTCAATGTGCCGGGTGGAATAGATCCAATGAAACTGAAAATAAAACCCAGAAAAAAAACGTAGAGATAACTCATGCTAAGCTTTCAGTGCTTTAAATTTCTTATAGATGGATCGGCCTTCCTGAAACGAAAGATAAGCAACTCCGCGTTGATGATTTTCCCTGCTCACACGATAAAGGTTTTGCCAATGTGTGATCAAATCGTCAATGCCACTCCAGAGAGAAGCTCCCGGGTGATATATATGCGAAGGTTCAGCGCCACAACCATTGAGTTCTACAATTTTTACTTTTCCGTTCTCCAAGTCTTCATAAGAAGAACAACGCAAATCAAATCGACCAAAATAAAAACCATCAATCATTTTGCTGATGCGATCAAAAGATTCGGAAAGGTGCGTTGTAATCAAATGATTACCATTAATGAACTTAGTGCCTAGGCAATGATTTCCGATGGTGACAAGGATTTCCTTTTTACCCTTTGGGAGAACTGTATCTAATTGGTTTTTGTATTTTTTGCTTAGCAATTCCCATTGCAAAATGGCCCTGTCTTTCTCAAGTATTAATTCTTGTAGCGCTTTCCTTCCATCTCCTTGAACATAAAGAAATTCTTTGGCCGTAACTGAGTTGACTCTGCCATTTTCTTCACTAGGGAACCGAACATAATAAACCCCAAACTCAAGTGGCAAGTCAACATATTCTTGAATGATAAAATCGATTTTGATTTCAGCTAGATAATCTTCTATATCCTTGCGGTTGTCAACTCGGCGCACCATCCAGCCACGTTCGCCCAAGTCAGGTTTAAAAATCAAAGGAAAAGTAAGTTGCGACTCTTCCATTTTTCTTTCTATTTCTTCCGTTGAAGCGGGAAGCTTGATCAAAATGGTTTGGGGTTTCAGAGAATCAGGCACTCGTGTGAGCACTTCATATTTTGATTCGCCCATCATACCGCCAGAAAGAATATTAGGGTTTGAAGCAGAGAAATAAAAAAAAGATCTTTCCCGCAAAGAATACCAAAGCCACATGAAGAAGAGCGGAATCTGAATGATACCAAAGGGCCAGTATTCCCAATGAAAAAGTTTTACAAAAAAAATACGTCCAGGAAAAGCCATTAATCAATTTGCTACCGCCATAGATGCACCGCGATATCGAAGTGTCGAGGCAGCCACCCCAAAATCCGGAGAGATTGTAGCATGAGGTGCTACTTCACGGATTCCAATTTTCATAATGGCCATGTGGTGCACGGCATGTTCAATATTGTAGGTGAGTTCGCGAAAATAATTTGTTTTTACTGATACATTTTCATCATTGTTCAGATCATATCCCACCTCCAATACTAGAGATTTGTCTTGTGTCTGTTTAATGATAAATTGACGAATGCGATCAATCGCCAAGAGCGCTACGTCTTTATTAGTCTCTATCAATTTATCATGAGCACGCTTATCATAATTGATCACTCCTTTATGATATCCCTGCTCAAGACAGAAGAAAAATTCTAATGTATGGCGTAAATGCTGGCCAATGGAAGAGTTACTTAATGTTTCGGACGGATGTGTAAATTCCGTCTCTGTAAGTTGCCCAATAACATCGGACAATTGATCTAAAATAGTACCGCTAGCTTGTATAAGTTGGCTCATATATTTTCAAAAATAAAGATAAAAAGGAACGGTGAGGACAACGAACTTTTTAGTGCAAAATCTTCTTCCAGTTCTGTTCAGCTTTTGCCTTCAAAGGCTTCTCATTTTTATTCCAACTAGTCAGCGTATTGTTTCCCCAGAAATTATAAAACAAGTATAGTTGGCCGTCCACAATCTTGAAAGTCTCAGGATCAACCTTTACTTTTTCGCCTGATTCGCCCATGGCGTAGGCACACCAACCTCCATAAGCGGGCTCGTACTTTTCAGGGTTGGCCTTGAACTTGGCCAAATTAGATACACTGCTAAATTGATAAATCACACCTTTAAAATTAGTGGTCCACTTTGGTTCACCCTCGGTAGGTTTATTATCAAAGTAGCTTACCGGATCGTAGCCTTCAATTGCTAGGTTTCTCTTTACGTTAAAATTGTTTTTTCGGGCCTCATCAGTTTGGGCAAACAAATAATGGGCGGAGCAAAACATTAATAGAAATAAGATTTGTTTCATAACAAGCTTAGATACGCAAAGCCACAAAGATGAGATTCAACTAAGCTTCGATTTGTCGCAGAGCATACAAATGGCCAACTCAACTCATTAGATCATTGACTGCTTCCCATACCAGCTCAGGTTCATAGCCTTTGCCCATTACAAAACGAGCTACTTTGTTCTTCTTTTTAAAAAGACTATCGTCCTCCACCTGGTTCGACTTTTTCTTAATTAAACCAAGTAGCGTTTTTGAATACTCTGAAGACGTAATTTCGGCAAGACCTCTGGCAATATTCCGAGCAGACACGCCTGAAGATTCCAATTCTCTTTGAATTTTCAACCTTCCCCATTTCATTATCCTGAATTTTCCGCCTGCAAATGCTTTTGCATAGCGCTCTTCATTCAGGAATCCTTCAGTAATCAAATACGAAATGATTTCATCCACCTTTGTTGATGGCAACCCATACTCAAATAACTTGGTTTTAACTTCGCGGTGCGATCGCTCCTGGTATGCGCAATAGCGAAAGATTTTATTTAGAGCCTCCTGATTATTGGACCCTTGATGGTTGATTTTTGTTGCTGGCTGTTTAAATTTTTTCATAAACTTATCCAACACTATCAAGGGAAAATAAACTTACTTGACCAATCCCTTAGTCTTTAATATACTGGTCACGAATTTGCGTTCGTTATCAGAATTAAAAATCTTGAATGGCAAATAAATCAATTGTGCTTTGTTAATAAAAAGCACGAAGTAGTCCTTACCTACTTGAGCTCGTTTGATCTGGTCCCACTTCATCGGCATACCTTCGCGGGCATTAATTTTCATCAAGATTTGCTGACTGCTGATCTCGTATGAAAAACGCTCGAATAGCATTTTACCTTGCTCTAATTGAGTTACTCCATAAAATTGAATCCACCAGAAAAGCAAGAATAGCCCGGCGCCTAAAAACGCCGCAAAAAACCACCACCAGCTGGGTACAAAAACATAGCCCAAACAAATTGCCAGCACAATAAGGCCTGCCCACCACTGCTGCTTCAATATATTAACGAAGGCCGTTCGGATGTAAATGTTCTTTTCTAACCTGTAATTTTTAGTCTTGACAATCATAATTCACTAGTAAGGGGCACAAAAGTAATTGGTTTCCGTGTCAATAGAATCAGGGGCCGCAAAAAAATCAAAGTTATTTTATATGATCCTGTAATTTTTGTATTCCCCTATGCGGTAGCCTGTTAGCAGATAAATAAAACGTTTTATTTTTTCCTTTAAAGAATAGTTCTTTTTTGAAATGTCATGGTCAAATTTCCAGTTAATTTTCTTGATTCTCTCAATCAACGCTTGTGGATGAGTCCCATCAAAACGAGCTAGAGAATCAACTTTGTTGTAATCGAATTCTTCGGCCTTTACAACATTCTTATTTATCCATTCATCATCAAAGTAAAATGTATTCCAATTGAGTTTTTTTTGTTGCATGGTTCTTGGGGCCTTGACCCAACCATAATGATAAATGAAAGCGTCAATTAATTTTACATTTAATTTTTCATTGGGTCTTTTACGAAAACCTTGAGCATCGCGATAGGAAAAAATATTTCTATTGTTTTTTATGATTCTGATTTCCCTACGATACCAATTCCATGACTCAGCTACGTAGTCGTATGAGCCAAAAAAATGTTTGTAGTGGAATAACAAGCCATCTACTGTGGGTTCAT
>DASYTA010000333.1:0-3854 GCA_036002745.1 Cyclobacteriaceae bacterium
AAGGCGCTTATCATGTTGGCATGGGCTCTGTTATTCGATTTGTGGGAAGAAAGAAGTAAGAATACTCATTGACATACTGGCCTGTATGCGAGTACGTAAGTGAGTTCCGGTATCTCGTTGGATGTAACTCTAGTACCTTGAGATGCCGGAACGCAATGTTTATGACTCATTAATAATTATTTCCATTAACTTCATTCAATGGAATTCTTTCGAAGATCGAAATGGCTAGATAAGACCTTTTTTGTTTTAGGGCCATTGTTATTGATTATAGGCATTACCTCTGTTGTGCACGGTTCCTTATTCGATCTAGGGCACAGAAGAGGTGGCTTTATTACCTCGCTTGAGGTGATTGTGTGGGGCTTAATTATTACAATCGGTGGAGTGATCCATTTCGTTAACAAGAAAAGAAACTAATACTTCATTGTTGTTGCCTGCCTGATCATAACGCGTTTATTATTTTGTGACTTTATTTTATAATCCATCCCTGCTCCAAAAGTCACAAAATTGAAGCGACAATATTTCTACTTTAGTTTTTGTTGATCGAAGATCAACACTTCCTTTCTCTTTATCTTTGCGCTCCGAAAACGAAATCATGATCAACAGCACGGAGCAAGAGGAGCGTAATTATTTGGAAGAAATCAAAGAGCGGCTGTCACTAGCATTGCATCGTGTGGCTAGTCGTGTGCGCGAGTATTCGGAAGAACTGCGGCAAAACAAACAATACATTTACGAACACCAGCACGGCCTCGATGAAGCCGATATGGTAGCAGCTGATCAATCGATCAACCGCATGGTGAATGTCGGCGCCGGAACTGTAGATCGCAGACGCAAGCTGATGAAACTAGTGTCATCTCCGTATTTCGGAAGAATTGATTTTCAAACGGGCAGTGATATAAAAGAGACACCAATCTATGTAGGCCTTGCTACGTTCACTGATGAAACTCTTCGCCAGAATTTAATTTATGATTGGCGTGCGCCCATCTCCTCTATGTTCTATGATTTTGAATTGGGTGATGCGGAATACGAAACGCCTTCAGGAAAAGTGAAAGGCACGATTCGTCTGAAGCGTCAATACAAAATCCGCGATGGCGTGATGGAGTTTATGATTGAGAATGCCGTGAGCATCCACGATGAAGTATTGCAGCGCGAGCTTAGCAAGTCGGCAGACGACCGGATGAAAAACATTGTGGCTACCATTCAGCGCGATCAGAACCAGGTGATCCGCAACGAGACGGCTTCGGTGATGATCATTCAAGGCGTGGCCGGCTCAGGAAAAACTTCTATCGCTCTTCACCGCATTGCATTTTTGTTGTATCGCTTCCGCGATACGATTAAAGCAAAAGACATTTTGATTCTATCGCCCAATAAAGTTTTTGCTGATTATATCAGTAATGTATTGCCTGAACTCGGCGAAGAGCACATTCCCGAAACGGGCATGGAAGATCTTGCAGCGGAGTTGCTGGAAAAAAAATTCCCGTTCCAGACTTTCTTTCAGCAAGTGGCCTTGTTGCTGGAGCATCCACATCCAGAGTTCATCGCACGCATCCAGTTTAAATCTTCGTTTGAATTCGTGCGGCTACTAAACAAATATTTTATTCACCTTGAAAATAATTCGTTTACTCACACCGAATTGAAAGTGGCCGGCGTGGTGGTGCCCTTTCCTTTCATTGTAGAAAAATTTAAGGCATGGCAGCGCATGCCCATGCACAAGCGCATTCCCGAAGTGGTGCAAGAAGTGTTGCAGTTTATCCGTAACGAAGTGAAGCGCAAACTCAGTGGAGGTGAGAAGGCAAAAGTGTGGGAGTTAGTGCCACGGATGTTCAATATCCGCAGTGCGTTTGAGGTGTATAAAAACTTTTATGCATGGATTGGTAAGCCTGAGATGTTTCACATGATGCATGGCTCGCAGTTGGAGTTTGCGGATGTGTTTCCACTTATATACTGTAAGATTAGACTTGAAGGTGTTCAGACCTACGATCACGTCAAACACTTGTTGGTGGATGAAATGCAGGACTATACACCTGTACAATACGCAGTACTTTCTCGTGTATTCAAATGTAAGAAAACCATCCTTGGTGATGTGAATCAGCCGGTGAATCCCTACAGTGCTTCGTCTGCCGAAGGTATTGAAGAAGTTTTTCCGCAAGGCGACGTGGTGAAATTGTTTCGCAGCTATCGCTCCACATGGGAGATCGCACAGTTTTCTTTGCGTATTGTTCCTAATCCAAACCTCATCGCGATGGAGCGGCATGGAGAGGAGCCTCAAATAAAAGGTTTTGCTAATTCTCATGATGAGACAGAAGCAATTCGTGAGTTGGTTGTGCAGTTTGAAAATTCAGGTAATCAATCGTTGGGCATCATCTGTAAAACGCAGCGTCAGGCAAACGCATTGCACGAAAAAATAAAGGAGCACAAGGTTCACTTGCTCACGCCCGACAGTACTTCGTTTTCTTCAGGTGTTATTATCACTACTGTACATTTGGCGAAGGGACTTGAATTCGATGAAGTGATCGTGCCTTTTGTCTCTGCGAGTAATTACAAATCAGACATCGACAAGCGCATGCTCTACATTGCTTGCACCCGTGCCATGCACAAGCTCACACTTACTTATGAGAAGGAGCGGAGTGAGTTTTTGAAATGGTGAGTTTTGGAGTAGATAAGAATTTTTTGACGACTTAACCTGGAATTTCTTTTGATAACAGTTTTGTCATTGACCGGACCACCCAGTCTAGCTCCAGTGAAGTGGGCCCTAATATTTTAATGATCTCGTTTCTCGCAGATTCATCTGTTTCTTTTTCTAAAAGTTGGACGAGCCCCATAATACGAGCTAGAGGGGCACGCACGTCATGAGAATTCATGTGCGCATATTTCAATAATTGCGAAAGCTGATTATTTATTTGTTTTGTCCGTTCCTCCACCATCTCTTCCAAATTGTCATTGGCCAACTTGATCTTTTCGTTGGAAGACATAAGCTCTTCGTTTAATTGTTTCAACTTTTCATTGATGGATTGAACTTCTGCAGTTCGTAACCTCACAATGTTTTCAAGGTTCTTATTTTGGTCAGCTAAAGCACTTTTGGAATTCATTTGCATAAGGTAGAGAGTAGTCACAAGTGTTGTAGCGATTACCTCAAAGGGCGTCGACTTAACTACTGAAATGTAAATCGTTGTAATACTTTCAACCGGTGCTGTACTATACCAATGGTAGAGTGCCGCTGCACTAATGAGAAAAACATAATAGTAGACCAACACAACAACACACCAATATATACCAGGTAGCCAATCGGGTTCTTTTATTTTTCTAATCTTTGCGATAGCATACCAAGCAAGCAACAAGCCGACCACGTGGGGTAGTGAATAGATCAGCGCTAAATAGGAAAGTAAGGGGACTTGTGAAGCAGATAATAATGTAGAAAAACCGAAAATAACAACCATGAAAGGGTTACGGATATGAAAGATGGCAACAAGCAAGGGGATGTCTTTTAAATCGCTGGACAGATCCTCGTAGCCTGGAATTCGAAATTGTACGAACCGAAGTACAACGGACAGTAATCCAAAGAACACCATATAAAAGAAATCCTTTTTAATACTCTTCGGAGAATTAAATGAGAACGTAACTGGATTGGATGAGAACATGAGGTTTTAGTTGGGGCTTGATGATGGATGGTTCTTAAAGCCAAATGTAACCACAGCCACCTGAATGTCAAGGCTGTGCGTAAACACAAACTGAAATTAAAGAGGTCAGCAAGATCGAAATTTTTTTCTTTATCTTGGATGGTTAACGAATAAGTGATGAAAAAACTCTTAAGCATTCTGATTGTTGGTATATACCCGGCGCTACTTATAGCACAAACT
>DASYTA010000334.1:0-2830 GCA_036002745.1 Cyclobacteriaceae bacterium
GTACTAAAAGCAATCAACTTTGATTTAAAGAACACCGTATTCTCATACGTTCCTAACACAGCCGAGACAGCTTTCTTCGGATTGATGGAAGGCATTCAAGATTTTCTTATAAGTAAACAAAAAGAAGTTATTATTGATGGCAAACCTACCGTAGATTCCATTGATGAACTTCTCTCCTTCCGTCCACGGGTAGAAAAAATTGTAATCAAAGATGTAAAGCTTCGCACGTTCATTACGGATGACGATCATCGTGATGAGATGGTGGCGCACGTTTATGACACTACCTATGAAGTAGTAAATAAGGGCAAAGACACTCTCGTAGTTATTGACGACTCGATTGTTCGCGGAACAACATTAGAAAAAAGCATTTTGAAAATGCTCGACCGTCTCAATCCGAAAAGAATTGTTGTTGTTTCATCTGCTCCACAAATTAGATTCCCTGATTGCTATGGAATTGATATGAGTAAGATGGGCGACTTTGTAGCCTTCCGTGCGATGATTCAGTTGGTGAAAGAGCAAGGCAAAGATTACATGTTGGGCGAAATCTACGAACAGTGTAGATCGATGAATGATGGACAAGAGAATTTTGTAAAGAAACTGTACAAATTATTTACACCCGAAGAAATTTCGGACAAGATTGCCGACATCGTGAGACCTGATGATATGAAGGCCGAGTTGCAAGTTGTTTTTCAAACTATAGAAAATCTTCATAAGGCTATCCCTCAGCATACTGGCGACTGGTATTTCACAGGAAACTTCCCTACGCCAGGTGGTATGAAAGTGGCCAATCAATCGTACATGAACTACATGGACGGAAAGTTGGTTCGGGCCTACTAGCTTGCAGTAGAGATCAATGATTGATCACCTTCGTTTACTAAAAAATCTAACAAACAGATTCTATTCTCTTCCTGATAAAGATTGGGAACTGTTCTCCTCTATTTGGAAACCGTTTGAAGCTAAACGCAAAGTGATCATCACAGCAGAAGGTGAGGTTGAGAAATTTCTTTACTTCGTGGCCGATGGAGTTCAACGCGTTTATTATTCAGATGATCTTCAAAGAGAAGCTACTTTGGTTTTCACTTATGCCCCATCATTTGGTGGAGTTCTCGATTCGTTCTTATTGCAGCAGCCTTCAAAATACTTTTACGAAACATTAACTCCTTCCGTTTTTCTTCGTACTTCTTTTATTGAGGTGCAAAAAGTTGCTGAAGAAAGTCGGGCTATTCAACAACTTATACAAAATGGAACAAACCTGTCTTTTTCGGGATTAATGGAGAGAACGACAGAACTTCAATGCTTTTCTTCCGAAGAAAAATTCAAAAATCTATTAAAACGGAGTCCTCATATTTTGAACCTCGTACCACACAAATATTTGGCGAATTACATTGGCATTGACGCCACGAACTTCAGCAAACTCATCAATTCAGTTAAAATATAAATGTTGGTATTTACCAATATCTATTCATTTCGACTTTGACACCTTTGCTAATATCAAAACAAGCAAAGAAATGAAACCAATAGAGAAAAAAATTTTACTTGAATCATTAGAAGGGAAAGTTGAGGGCCATTTAAAATTGGTCATTGCAGAATTTCAAAATCTACCTGAATCCGCTCTACTAAAGACCACTCCTGAAGGAGGTTGGAGTATTGCGCAATGTCTCGATCACTTGAATGGTTATGGTGATCATTATCTAACTGAAATAAGAAAAGGGATTGATAGAAGTGAAGATGATGATGAATTGGTATTCAGAAGTACCTGGCTCGGCCAATACTTTACTAAGATGATGGATCCAGATTTAGGAAAAAGAAAATTCAAGACTTTCAAAAACCATATTCCCAAAAAAGATTTGGACGCCAACAAAGTGATCGCTGAATTTATTCATCAACAAGAGCAGATACTTAGCTATTTAAGGAAGGGGAAACTAAAAAATCTAAATTCCATCAGAATACCAATTTCAATTGCAAAATGGATTCGTTTAAAACTTGGTGATGTATTCCAATTTGTTATCGCCCACAATGAACGCCATATAAGACAAGCGATGAGAAATAAAGCGTCTCAAGGCAGTTGAAAATCAAACTTCATTTCATTCATACACTTAAAATGTCCTTTAGGACATTTATCAAAACCGATTTTTGAGCAAGGTCTGCAATTAATTCGGGCGTTTTCTAAAGAATGGTATTTCGTTCGGTAAGGATACATTCCAAAAGCCGGAATGGTATTTCCCCAAATGCTGTATACTTCTTTTTTAAAAGCGGCAGCAATGTGCATCAAGCCAGTGTCGTGAGAAAAGACATGCGAGGCTTTCTTTAGCACACTTGCAGATTGATTCAAATTTAACTTTCCGCACGAATTGAAAACATCTGCACCAAGTTTTTGACAAATCTTTTCGCCGTTGTCAAAATCTTCCTTGCCACCCAGCAATACAACCGGTCGGTTTATCTTTTTACACAGTTCAACCATTCTATCCAACGGGAGTTTTTTTGTTTCGTGTTGACCGCCAATGGCATAAGCCACAAACCCTTTTCGATGCGATTCTGGCAACCAATCCAAAGGAACTTCGTCTTTATCAGGAATAAAATAATCAAGACCTAAGGCATCGTTTTTTATCCCTAATTTGTTGGCAGCCTCAAGATAACGGTCCACAATGTGCTTGTTGGGAAGGTGGTTGATCTTAAAGTTCACCATCAGCCACTTTTCAATATTCAGTTTATCAAAACTAAAAGATCGAACGCCTAATTTCCATTTCAGAATGCGAGTTCGCAAATTGTTGTGCAGGTCAATAACTACATCGTACTTTTCTTTCTTTAGATCTTGAACCAGATCAGTAAG
>DASYTA010000335.1:0-1738 GCA_036002745.1 Cyclobacteriaceae bacterium
CGATGCACCTGGGGCTTATTAAAAGTACGGCAAGCCCGACAACTCGGCTCACTTACGATGACCTTTATAAAAAGGAGTAACAGCTAGCCTTTTTTAAACTTTATTGTCCTCAGCGCGGAATTTCTTGATTCGCAAGATTGAATTACTTTTGCGTTTTACATTTTACTTTTTTTCAGACTTATGGCCGATTACAGCAAAGAAGAGATCAAACGCATTGAAGATAAATGGCGCGAAAAGTGGGTAAAGGATCAAGTTTATAAGGTATCGAACGACTCGCCTAAGCCCAAGTATTATGCGCTTGACATGTTCCCCTACCCGTCGGGCGCGGGACTGCACGTTGGTCATCCACTGGGTTATATCGCCTCCGATATTGTTGCTCGCTTTAAAAGGTTGAAGGGATTTAACGTGCTTCATCCCATGGGTTTTGATGCCTTTGGTTTGCCAGCAGAACAATATGCCATTGATCATGGAGTTCATCCCGCAAAATCAACACAGGTCAATATTGAGAATTATAAAAACCAGTTAGGTAAAATTGGTTTTTGTTACGATTGGAGTCGTGAAGTGCAAACGTGCGATCCGAAATATTACAAATGGACGCAATGGATCTTCTTGCAAATTTTTGATAGCTGGTTCAATCGTAAAAGCAATAAAGCCGAAAGGATCACCACACTAACGTGGATTTTTGAGAACGAAGGAAATGGCGAACATCCTTTTCCAAATTCCAAATTCAAATTACCGAATGGTGAAACATCCTTCTTACCTGCTGAATGGAAAGCATTCAATCAAAAGCAGCGTCAGGAAATCTTGATGCAATATCGCCTCGCCTATCTCGCCTACACCGATGTGAATTGGTGCGAAGCATTAGGCACCGTGCTCGCTAACGATGAAGTGATCAATGGTGTGAGTTATCGCGGGGGCTTTCCGGTAGTGAAAAGACAAATGCGCCAATGGAGTTTGCGAATTACAGAATATGCAGAGCGCTTATTGAAGGGATTGGAAGAAATTGACTTCAGTGATTCGATGAAAGAGATCCAGCGCAACTGGATTGGCAAAAGCACCGGTGCATTAGTAGACTTTGAATTGAAAACAGAAAAATCTTCGGTGAAAAATTTAAAAGTATTCACCACTCGACCGGACACGATCTTTGGTGTTGACTTTATGGTTGTTGCACCTGAGCATGAAATAGTAAAAGAGATCACCAGCAAAGCTCAAAAAGAAGAAGTTGAAAAGTACTTAAAGTATGTGGAGAGCCGGTCGGAAGTTGACCGAATGGCAGAAGTAAAAAAAATTACCGGATGCTTCACAGGTGCTCATGCGATCAATCCTTTCAATAAAAGAAAGATTGAAGTCTGGATAAGTGAATATGTGTTGGCAGGATACGGAACCGGCGCCATCATGGCTGTGCCCTGTGGTGATGAACGCGATCACAAATTTGCCAAGCATTTTAATCTTCCGATCACCAACATTATTGGAAAACATTATGATGGCACAGATGCCAATTCTACCAAAGATGCTATACTCGAAAATTCCGACTTCCTCAATGGAATGGTGATGCACAAAGCGATCGATGTAGCGATTAATAAACTTGAGGAAAAGAAAATTGGTAAGCGTCAAGTGAATTACAAAATGCGCGACGCAGGTTGGAGTCGACAACGATATTGGGGAGAACCTTTTCCGGTGGAGTTCAGGGATGATATGCCTTATCCGATGAACGAAATCGAATTGCCATTAACACTAC
>DASYTA010000336.1:0-14405 GCA_036002745.1 Cyclobacteriaceae bacterium
TCCAACCATGGAAGGCGATACAACAGCTTTTTACATCAATCGGAAATTAAAAGACCTGTCTATAAAAATAACTTCCATTGCTCGCGGAGTTTCTGTTGGAAGTGAGTTGGAGTACTCTGATGAAATTACGCTCGGACGAAGCATCACGGGGAGAACATTGTTTGATTAATCTCTCATCCAATAATAACTTCATTTGTTTCAGTTATTATTTGAGTTAAATTTCTTGTTCAATTTTTTGTCATGAAGAAATTAGCTCTGATAGCCGCGTTTGGTCTTCTTATTTCTTGCAAGGATCGACAATCTCCTTCCTTAAATTACAACGAATGGAAAACCTATGCAGGTACTAAAGAAGGTAATCGCTATTCATCCAATGAGGAAATCAATCTTCAAAATGTTGCTCAGCTAAAAGTTGCATGGACATTTAGCTCCAACGATAAAGACCCTGACAATCATTCTCAGAATCAATGTAATCCTATTGTTGTTGATGGAATTTTGTACGGGACTTCGCCTCAACTGAAATTATTAGCACTTGATGCAGCCACGGGAAAATCTAAATGGATTTTTGATCCGCTCTCTATCGATACCGCAGCAAAGAAAGACAGGTTCGCTTACTTCAAGGTAAACCGTGGTGTAGTTTACTGGCAAGATGAAACCGGAACGGACAAGCGAATTCTGTACAGTGCAGGCTCAAAGATTTTTGCAATCAACATTACTGATGGCAAACGAATTTCTGATTTTGGAAAAAGTGGCTATATCGATCTAACCGAAAATCTTGATCGTGACGCAGGAACATACAATCCATTTGTTACAGCGTCTTCCCCGGGAATAATTTATAAAGATATTTTCATCACCGGTCATCGCGTTGGCGAGACTGCCGACGCTGCGCCAGGACCCATTCGTGCTTACGATGTTCGAACAGGTCAACTGAAATGGATGTTTCACACCATTCCGCATCCTGGTGAAAAAGGAATTGAAACCTGGGAAGATAAAGATGCCTGGAAAAAATTTGGTGGCGCCAACAGTTGGGCCGGCATGTCGCTCGATGAACAACGAGGAATTGTTTATGTGCCCACCGGTTCTATTGGTGGAGATTTTTATGGTGGCATTCGCAAAGGTCAAAATTTATTTAGCAGCTCTCTCATCGCTTTGGATGCCTCCACCGGAAAATATCGCTGGCATTATCAAGTGGTGCATCATGATTTGTGGGATAGAGACTTAGCCGCTACTCCAAACCTAGTAACATTAAACATCAACGGAAAGAAAATTGACGCCGTGGCGCAAACCACGAAGCATGGATACATTTTTGTTTTCAATCGCGAAACAGGTGAACCGCTTTTTCCAATCGAAGAAAAACCTTTCCCTGCTTCTGATCTGCCCGGTGAAGAGTCTTGGCCAACGCAGCCAATACCAACATTACCCGAACCCTTCGCACGACAAAAGTTTAGCGCTGAAGATGTTTCAAACATCGATTCGGAAACTCATAAAGAAATGTTGGAAAAATTCAACTTGGTGAAATACGGAAACATGTTCACGCCACCGAGCAAAGAAGGCGTTTGGATTTTCCCAGGATTTGATGGTGGTGGCGAGTGGGGCGGAGCCGCTGTTGATCCGGAATCTGGAATCATGTATGTAAACTCCTCTGAATTACCGTGGGCTTTAACAATGGTTGATGTTCCCAAAGACAGCGATCATTCTTTGAAAGGAATCGGGCGCATGGTGTATGCAAAAAATTGTATGGCTTGTCATGGGGCAAACATGAAAGGAAACGGCAGCTCATTCCCATCGTTGGTCGGATTGAATAAAAAATATAAAGCCGATCAGGCGTGGAAAATTATTGAGAACGGGAAAAACATGATGCCGGCTTTCAAGCAAATCAAGGGAACAGAAAAAGAGGCGTTACTTGCACTACTTTTCGATCTACAAGACAAAGAACCAGTCTCAAGCAATTCAAATAATAAATCTAGTGATGCTCATTCTCTTGATGCCACCAAATCAATTATGGACGAAGTGCCATTCATGATGACAGGCTACAATCGCTTCCTGGATAAAAATGGATATCCAGGAATTACACCCCCTTGGGGAACATTGAACGCGGTGAACTTGAATACGGGAAAACTTTTATGGAAAGTTACGCTAGGCGAATTTCCTGAGTTAACAAAAAAAGGAATTCCTCCTACTGGAACTGAGAATTATGGTGGTCCGCTCGTCACGAAAGGTGGGCTTGTATTCATCGCTGCAACGAAAGATGAAATGATCAGGGCTTTCGATAAATCAAATGGAAAAGTAGTTTGGGAACATCAATTACCTGCCGCAGGATACGCAACGCCAGCAACGTATTCTGTAAATGGTAAACAATATGTTGTGATTGCTTGTGGTGGCGGAAAAATTGGAAGCAAGTCAGGAGATTCTTATGTGGCTTTTGCTTTACCGTAAAAATAAAATGGTCTGTGACGACACAGACCATTGTTAAGATTGGAAGCAAGTCGGAGATGAGTATGTGGCTTTTGCGCTACCTTGAATGATTTCAAACTACGATATAACAACGATGATGAATTTTATAGTTAAACATTGGGAAAAAATTGGAAGTGTACTATTGATTACAATTGGTCTTTTGGCCTTTGGAAAATTCTTTTACAATCAGGCTCACTTTCAATTTTATCCCGCTTATACAACAGGTGTGGTAACTAAATTATCAAAAAACGCAAGAGGCAATCCATTTGTCAAGTATGAGTTTGACGTCCATGGAAAAATGCTTCAAGGCGAAAGCTCATATGGCAGCGCGTTGCACCCGAAAGTAGGAGAAAAATATCCCGTTGTTTATTCCTATAAAGATCCGAGTGTGTGTCGGATGGAGATCCATGCTGACAATCAAGTGCCCTAAAATCAAGGTTGTTTCTTCTCCGTCACTTCCATCGGCAGTTCTTTGATGCGGCTCCACTCTTGCATTGAACCATCATACAATTTCATATTGTAACCAAGGATTCGGCCAGCGAAATAAACTACGCTTGCTGTTTGCCCGATGAAACAATACGTGACTATTTCCTTTTCTTTCGAATCAACAGCTGATGTGAAATAAGGTTGAAGTTGATCTGGTGACTTGAAGAAATTATTCTGATCAACCATGTCTTGATAGAAAATATTTTTAGCTCCTGCGATGTGGCCATCGCGTGGATTACCAACTGGTTCGCCATCATAATACTTCTTCATTCTCGCGTCTACAATTACACTTGAGCTGGAATTTAAATTTTTTAACACATAATCTTTATCAACAATAAATTCCAAAGCAGCGGGTTTGAATTTCCCCTTTTTCACTTGAGGCAAATCTTTGGTTGTTGTAAACCCTGCTTTCTTCCATGCTTCTAATCCACCGTCGAGCAGAGATACTTTCCCCTTCATTCCAAGGTTTTCAAAAGTGAGAAACATTCTCGTAGTCGGTGAAACTTCATTACGCACAAAATAAAGAACAACATGGCTGTCGTTCGAGATTCCTATATCTTCAACAACCTGTTGAGCTATTTTCGGATCAGGTAAGTTCATCGCGCCAAGCGGGCTATCCGGTGCCAATGATCCTGGCCACAAGTATCGCGCACCTGCAATATGTTCAGCATCGTAATCCAACTTTAAAAAATTGACCTGAACTAAAACTACCTTTGGATCGGATTGATGATCCTTCACCCATTGAGCAGTAACTAAAATTGAATTCTCTTGTGAGAAAATTGGTGTTGTGATGAATAAAAATAGAATGGCAAGGATGGATGGTTTCATAATGAAAAGTTTAATGATCTACTTCACCAAGAAAAACCGAATCGACTACTTTACTTCCAGTTTGAACCCAACGCCGTGATAGTTTACGATCTCCACGTTAGGATCTTCCTTTAAATATTTTCTAAGTTTTGAAATGAACACGTCAAGGCTGCGGCCCATAAAATAATCGTCATCGCCCCACACCGCTTTTAAAATTTCTTCACGCTTAAGCACACGCTCCTTGTTGCAGCACAAAAGTTTCATTACCTCAGCTTCTTTTTGAGTCAATGTTTTTTCTCCGGATGGATGTGAGAGTTTGAAATTCTTTCCATCAAACAAAAATTCACCAAGCTCAAAAGAATTGTTTTCACGAAGATGTCCGTTTGTTCTCCTCAAGAAAACATCGATACGCGCATAGAGCTCCTCCATGCTGAAGGGCTTCACAATATAATCATCACCACCTGCGCGAAAGCCCTCAAGCTTATCTTCTATCATTGCTTTGGCAGTAACAAACAATATCGGCACCTGGCTATTTCTTTTTCGTACCTCTTGCGCCAGGGTGAAGCCATCTTTCTTAGGCATCATCACATCAAAAATGCAGAGGTCAAATAACTGTTGATCAAAAACCTCGTAGCCTTGCTCACCATCTTTGCAAAGCGTTACTTCAAAGCCTTTATGAGCCAGGTTGTCTTTTATAACATAACCTAATGCCGGATCATCTTCAACTAAAAGAATTTTTGCGCTCATACGGATGGTAAAATGATTTTGAATATACTGCCTTCACCCAGTTTACTGGTTACAGAAACTTTTCCTTTATGCAGCTCCGTCATCACTTTTACATAGTTGAGTCCTAATCCAAAACCTTTCACATCATGCAAGTTGCCCGTAGGCACACGATAGAATTGATGAAATATCTTTTTCTGATTTTCGGGGCTGATGCCAATTCCATTGTCTCGTACTTCCACGAAAATGTGATCGTTTATGTTGCCTGTCGAAATCACTAAGCTCGGGGTATTCTTATTATATTTTATGGCATTGTCGATGAGGTTGAAAAGAACGTTGGTAAAATGAAGTCTGTCAGCTTCAACACAACTATTTTGTGCATTAAGCTCCAATGATAGTTCCCCTTTCTTTTCCTGTAAAGCCACCGAAGTATTCTTTACTACTTCTCTGATCAAGTCATGCAAATCCAGTTTTTCTTTTTTCAAGCCAACATCACTTTTCTCTAACCGAGCCATTTGCAAAACTCTCTCAACGTGCTGTTTCAATCGCTGACTTTCAGTCTGAATAATCGTGGCGTAATTTAAAAGCCGTTCAGGTGTGTGTGTGATTGACGGGTCTCTCAATACTTCCGATGAAATCGCGATAGTAGACAACGGAGTTTTAAATTCATGCGTCATATTATTGATGAAGTCTCGCTGAATTTCTGATAACCTCTTCTGTCTGAGAATTACAAAAAGTGTATAAACAAAAAAGAAAATTACTACGACCATCACTGCGGATGAAAAACCCCAAATCCCCATCTGACTCAACAGATTAGCTTCAATACGCGAGAACTGAACTCCAAAATAATATCCATCATTTTTCCAGGTGGGCATGTCGACCAAGCTCGCTGTGGCTTTATTATTTTTTTTATGCGCTTTGAAATCAGTTCCTTTCATGCACTGCTCTTCACAATCGTAAACTCCGAATTCATAATCAGTGGTGATGTTACGTTTTTCAAATTCAGAATTGATCAATACTCCAAGTATGCTAGCATTCACGGGCCCGTTGATGAGCACTACAAAATAATTGGTCGTTAGTTGTTCTACCGGAGAGTTGGCAGGTGCCTGCGTCTTATTCATTTGGTAAATTCGATCAGCAACTGCTCTTAGGGAAACTTGAACATCCCGGTTGAATTGATTTTCTTTCAGGTCAAAGGCTTTTCGCACCCAATAAATTTGGGTAACAGTAATGCCAGCAATGCTAATTGCCGCTAGAATAATAATAATTCGTAACGTTGTTCGGCTCACCAAACAAAGGTAACACGTATTTATGGGTCAATTATTCGCTAAATTTGGTTTAACAAAGCATTAACATTTGTTAGGCCTTTATTAACAAGCGGAACGGTTTTTGTCTACGAAGTTTGTACAGTTCGAACGAAGATTATAAGTTTAACCTAAAATTTAAGAGAGAAATGAAAAAATTGATGTTTATCGCAGTTTTGGCACTTATTGCCAATGTTGGTTTTGGTCAAGCAGCAACTCCTAAGTCTGATGTAGGAGAATTTGAGTGGACTGCCGCCTCGCATGATTTCGGAAAAATCAAACAAGGTGTGCCTGTTACTCACGAATTCAAGTTTACAAACAAAGGAAAATCTCCTTTGGTAATTACGAATGCACAAGGCTCTTGCGGATGCACAACACCAAACTGGACACACGAACCAGTAATGCCAGGTGGCGAAGGAGTTGTGAAAGCTACATTCAATGCTATGGCTGTTGGTCCATTCGACAAAACAGTTACAGTTACAGCTAATATTGATGGCGGAGTGGTGGTACTTCACATCAAGGGCGAAGTTGAAGCTCCAGTAGTAAAGCCGAACTAAGCTTATAAGATCTTAACGATAAAAAAAAGTCAGGTGTAAAGCCTGACTTTTTATTTAAAGAAAAATTATTTCTACAATTCTCTAACCCAAATGTTGCGATAGCTCACTGGGTTTCCGTGATCTTGTAATTTAATCGATGCTTTGCCGTGAGACTGATACACCGGAAGACCGCGGTATTCGGTAGGTCCATTAATTTGTGTATGATTCTGAACTAATACTCCATTCTGAATTACTGTAATGTAGGCAGGAAAAATTATGCGACCGTTTTCGCTAAAACGAGGAGCTGTATAAATCACATCATACGTTTGCCACTCACCTGGTTTAAGACATGCATTCACCAACGGAATGGATTGCTTGTAGATAGAACCGGCTTGTCCATTCGAATACGTTACGCTTTCATAGCTGTCGAGCACTTGTAATTCATATTTTTCTTGTAAAAAAATTCCGCTGTTACCACGACCTTGGCCTTCGCCAACAATCTCAGATGGTGTGCGCCATTCAATGTGAAGTTGGATGTCGCCAAAAGTTTGTTTCGATTTCATATCGCCTGCTCCTTTCACTACGGTCATTGCTCCGTCCTTCACTTCCCATTTTGCGTCACCGCCCGTCATAGTACTCCACTTCGATAAATCCTTTCCATCAAAAAGAACAATTGCATCTGATGGTGCTGCACCAGGATGAGAGCCTGGCGTGATCTTATTTGGTTTTAAATCCCAAACTTCAGTCACCTTTGGTTCAAGGGATTCTCTTGGAGTTGCTTGAGAAAATGCGCCTATAGAGATCAACGACAATAAAAAGCAAAGGATTTTTTTCATATGTAAAGACATTTTATTTTTTAAACGAAGTTAATGGAACATTTCGCTTCGTATACATTTTCTTTGATGAATGGATTTTACAATTGGATATTTTCAATCAGGTTCATACTTATCAATGATATGCTGGCTGATTATTTTATAAATCTCAGCTACTGACTCATCTTGTTGTAAAAAGGCCAAGTGCTTTTCTAATATTTCCAAATCACCGCGCATAGCAGGGCCTGTTTGCGCTTCTTCCGGGCCAAGTTGCAAACTCTTATTAATGGTTTCCGAAATCAACGGCACAAGCCAATCGTACTTCAAACCATTTTGCTCCATGATTTCTTTAGCGATGGTAAGCATGTGATTTGTGAAGTTTGAAGCGAACACAGCCGCTATATGCATTGCCTTTCGTTCTTCCGATGCGATTTTTTTTACCTGACGGCTGATGGCTTTAGCAAGAGTTGTCAGCACAGCATCCGTTTCCTGATTGGCGCTCTCAATGAAAATAGGAGTCTGTTTAAAATCGATTTTCTTATTCTTTGTAAAAGTCTGTAATGGATAAAACACACCAACATTAGACGTCGCTGCGAATTGCAAATCGGTAAGCGGCACACTGCCTGATGTGTGCACAAGCACAGCATCATCGGGCAAAATAATTTCTCTTGCTATCTCGCTAATGCTTTCATCGTTGACCGCAACAAAAAAAATGGAAGATGGGCTTGTAGAAAAGTCAAGAGTAGCTTTTACTTCGGCTTGGTATAACCTTTCGGTGAGGGATGCAGCATGTCGTGAGTTACGGCTATAAACTTCTTTTACTACGAAGCCAGCGTTATCTAAAGCTGGCGCGAGATGCCATGCCAAATTCCCTGAGCCTATAAACGAGATATTTTGTCCAGGCACAGGAATAAATTTTTAGACTGTCACTTTGAAAAGTTCTGCAACCTTGGCCACTGCAAAATCAATTTCTTCAATGGTATTGTACTTACTAAAAGAAAATCTTATAGCTCCTCTTTTTGAGTTAGGATAGATCGCTCCTAGCACATGCGAACCTGTCGTTGCACCACTTGAGCAAGCACTTCCTCCCGACGCTGAAATTCCTTGAAGATCAAGATTAAAAAGCATCATCTCATTTTCCTCCGATTCAGGGAAAGAAACATTCAAAACCGTATAAAGGCTACGATTTAAATTATCGGAATCTCCGTGAAAACTAACGCCAGGAACAGCAGCCTTTAGTTTTTCAATCATGTGTTTTTTCAATTTCGCAATGCGCGCTTCATGTTCGGCCATTTCGCGATAACAAATTTCTAATGCCTTCGCTAGTCCGATAATGCCATACGTATTCTCTGTACCGCCTCGCATGTTGCGCTCCTGGGCACCGCCATGCACCATCGGTTTAATCTTTTTGTCTTTGTTGATGTACATGAACCCCACGCCTTTCGGGCCATGGAATTTATGAGCAGCCGCTGTCATGCCATGAACTTTCAATTGCTTCAAATCGTGCTTATAATGTCCGATGGTTTGCACGGTATCGGAATGAAAGTAAGCATTGTATTGTTGACAGAGCTCACCGACTTTTTGAATGTCGAGCAAGTTGCCAATCTCATTATTAGCATGCATCAACGAAACCAACGCATTTGGAAATTCTTTTAATAGATTTTCAAGATGACCTAAATCGATGTGACCTTTTTCATCAAATCGAACGTAATGGAGTTTTATCTCGCCTTGTTTCGCAATTGTGGCCAACGTGTGCTCAACTGCATGATGCTCGATCTGAGATGAAATTACATTCTTAATGTTATAGGTTTGAATAGCGCCGCCTAGAATTGCATTGTCAGCTTCTGTTCCTCCCGACGTAAAAATGATTTCACCCGGAGTGCAATTGAGTAATTCCGCTATTTTTTTTCTAGATGATTCTATTGCCGCACGAACCTTCCTTCCATGAGCATGAGTTGACGATGGATTGCCAAAATCCTCCAACATGAATGGTTTCATCGCCTCAAAAACTTCTGGGTCAAGTGGTGTGGTGGCAGCATTATCTAAATAAACTCTCATTACAAGTACGATTTTTTAAACTAACAATTTAATGTCATTAATAATTCTGTTGGCCAATTCATCCGCTTTCTTCTCGTTTTGTGACTCTGCGTAGATACGAATGATCGGCTCGGTGTTACTTTTTCGCAAATGTATCCACTCTTTTTCTTTTTCGAAATCAATCTTCACGCCATCGATCGCGTTGATTTTTTCGTTTTGATATTTCTGCTTGATCTTTTCTAAAACCTGATCAACATTGATATCAGGAGTAAGTTCAATCTTATTTTTTGAAATAAAATATTCTGGATACGTTTTGCGCAATTGTGAGGCAGTCATTTTGCTTTTGGCAAGATGTGTGAGAAATAAAGCGATTCCCATTAACGCATCAAGACCGTAGTGAAGTTCCGGAAAAATCTCGCCACCGTTGCCCTCTCCACCAATCACAGCATTGGTTTCCTTCATGGCATTGACTACGTTCACTTCACCAACCGCGGCGGCTGAATATTTTCCTCCCAATCTCTCCGTTACGTCACGTAAAGCTCTTGTTGATGAAAGATTAGAAACAGTATTACCCTTTCTCTTGCTCAACACATAATCTGCCACGGCGACTAAAGTATATTCTTCTCCAAATGGTTTTCCATCTTCTGAAACTAAAGCCAAGCGATCAACATCCGGATCAACAATAATTCCTAAATGATACTTTCCTTTCTTTACTTCTGCACAGATTGTCTTAATATTTTCAGGAAGCGGTTCAGGATTGTGAGGAAACTTTCCCGTTGGCTCACAATACAATTTTTTAATAATCTTGACACCTAGTTCCTTTAGCAACAACGGTACTGCAATTCCTCCCGTAGAATTTACTGCGTCAACTGCGATTTTGAATTTTGCGTTTTGAATTGCCTTTACATCTACCAATTTATTTTTCTTAATCAGTTCGATGTGCTTTTTAATATACTGATCAGCTTTCGAGTAGGTTCCCAGCTTTTCAACTAAAGCAAAATCAAAACTTTCGGATTCAGCCAATCGCAAAACTTCAGCACCATCAGCAGCCGAAATAAACTCACCTTTTTCATTCAGCAGTTTAAGTGCATTCCATTGAATAGGATTATGGCTGGCTGTGAGAATGATTCCTCCTCCTGCTTTTTCAATCGGCACGGCAATCTCTACTGTAGGTGTTGTTGAAAGTCCGAGATCAACAACATGCAGTCCCAATCCCTGAAGCGTGTTGCTTACCAAGTTGCTTACCATTTCGCCAGAAATGCGGGCATCACGGCCAATTACAATTTTTTTACCTCCACGAGATTTTACCCAAGTGCCAAAGGCAGCAGCAAATTTCACAACATCAACGGGAGTAAGGGATTCACCCGGTTTCCCACCAATTGTACCGCGAATACCTGAAATAGATTTGATTAGAGTCACGAATAAAAATTTAGGCCACAAAGGTAATTTTTTAGGCAAGATTTACGAAGTACGAAATACAATTTGAAGGAACCTTAGCGTCTCTGCGTCTTTGCGTGAAAATTGTAAATTGCTCCCATGAAAAAACCTCTCTCAGCTCCCGATCTCAATCGTGAAGCTAAACTCAAAGCCTTCGATCGACTGCTCACCATCATGGATGAGCTGCGCGAAAATTGCCCGTGGGATAAAAAACAAACACTTGAAAGTCTTCGTCATCTCACCATCGAAGAAACCTACGAACTTTCTGATTCAATTCTGGATGGTAATTTGAATGAAGTAAAAAAAGAGTTGGGCGACTTGATGCTTCATAATATTTTTTATTCCCGCATCGCATCCGAAAAGAAAGCCTTTGATATCGCTGATGTGCTTAACTCGATCTGTGATAAGCTGATTGAGCGTCATCCCCATGTTTACAGCGATGTTGTCGCTAATGACGAACAAACTGTAAAAGAAAATTGGGAAAAAATAAAATTGAGAACAGGAAACAAATCAGTTCTTGAAGGAGTGCCCAAATCGTTGCCTGCTTTGGTAAAAGCGATTCGCGTACAAGACAAAGCACGCGGTGTAGGTTTTGATTGGGAAAAGAAAGAACAAGTTTGGCAAAAAGTAGAAGAAGAAATGCAGGAATTTAAAGATGAATTCAATGTGGAGTCCAATCAGCCCATCGATAAAACAAAAGCGATGGCTGAATTTGGAGATCTTCTTTTTTCATTAGTAAATTACTCACGCTTCCTCGACATCGATGCAGAGGAAGCACTTGAACGAACTAACAAAAAATTCATCAAGCGTTTTCAATATTTGGAAACGGAATCAGCCAAAGATGGAAAGAAAATGGGCGAGATGACACTTGCCGAAATGGACGAATATTGGGAAAAGGCTAAATTGATTTAAATGAACCTCACACAACTTCACCGCATACGCCAAACTGCCATCGACCAAAATTGGACAGAGATGGAAAAGTTTTTCAACTCATCCATTCAACTAAGGCATATTGGCATTCGCGTTGACTTGACTGATATCAACAGACCTCTCGTGATCATCGACACTGTGGAAGAATATCATAAAGGTGGCATTGGTACAGAAGCAGTAAATGGCGCAGTGATTGCTATGCTTGCTGATCTCGCTATCGGTCTTTTGGGTCTAACTCATTATGCCGAAGGAATGACAGGCACCAGCAACCTAAACATCAATTACATAAAACCATTGCTTGCCAAAAAAGTAATTGTGCGTGCGGAACAAACCGTGGTTGTCAATAAAAGAATTTTTGGAATTGTGCGCATTATGAATGAGAATGAAGAGGTTTGTGCTTACGCTACTGGTGCGTTGGCTAAAGGAATTTTGATTTGATTTTAACGATTAATGAAATATAGGTCTCATCTAATTGTCCTTATTTTATTGCCCACTCTAAGTTTTAGTCAAAGCAATAAATTACTGAAAGGAATTTTAGTTGACAAGGGTGACTCACCAATAATGGGCTGTAATGTTTTTATTAAGGGAACAACTGTTGGTGCCGTAACTGATCTTTGTGGGGAATTTGAATTAAATGCTGAACAAGAAGCCTTTACAATTTCATTTAGTTGTACGACCAGCGATTTAAAGACTTTTGAAATTCAAATTAACCCAAAAGAAATCTCCGAAAGTGAAAAAATAATTTTCAAGTTAAAAGAGCATTGGAAAATGAAGAACAAGGAATGTAATAAGTTTCAGAATAAAGGATTAAAGAAGTACATCATCAATTGAATTATTGAAATAGTTAATTATCCCAATCAAAATACTCATCCTTCTGCAACTCCGCTTCTTTTTTCTTTTTGATGCCTCGGTTTTGAAAGGCCTCTTTTAGTTCTTTCACTTCTTTTTTCAAATCGCTTACAATTTTCTTCTTGGTCGCTTCCTTGTCGAACTTCACTTCATACTTGTCGGTAGTGCCCACAATTTTTAAAAATACTTTTGATTGTCCGCCCGGCGTTTCTTCAATCGCTCCGAAGGCTTCATCGGGATCGATTTTCTTTTTGCTGCGTAAGGGCGCCACCACTCTATAATCAATCTGTTGATCGAAGTTGTGCGTGCCACTCACTGTGATGTTGGTAGCATTGGTATGAACTTCCATTTGTGGAATGAAAATCGTTCTCTTTTCGATATGAATATCATTTTTTAAATCAGCGAACAGCAAATGATTTAAGGCCTGGTCGTCCAAATAGCGATTCAGTTTTTGAAGAGGCTCAAAATTATTAAGCTCACCATTTTTAATTGTAGCGCTGATGTTAGCCGTTAAGGTTTCTGAATACAGTTTTAGTTTCTCGTTCAGCGACATTTCTAAACTCACCTCAGCATTGGCCTGGCCCTTCAGGTTTTTAGCCTCTATAAAATTCTGATAGAAATTTTCAAAAACATAAAAGACGCTATCGATATGGATTCCATCCAACTTAAAAGAAGATGAAACATTAATCGCTTTTGGATTCTTAGCGTCTACAATTCCGTTGGCGCTGAATGAGCCGCCCATCGCATTGAAGGTAAGTTGTCGTGAAACAGCCATTTGATTTTTAACCAACAAGTCGCCCTTAATATTACGTGGTGCGAATCGCTTATATCTCATTCCTATTACTTCGCAGTTAAAGTTCAGGTGAAGATTAGGTGAAATTGCAAATCCAAAATCCTGCGATCCACTTTCGCCAAGCCCCAACGCCACCAATTGATCGAGATCCAGCCAATTTGATTTTAAATCCGCTTCAATACCAATGGGCTGATTTTCAAAAAGCAAAAAAGTAATGACGTTTTTTAAAAATCCGTTCAATACAAAATCACTCTTCTCCACTTGACCGTACACATTGCTCATAGCAATATCATTCTTGTTGAACTGCAACGTGCCACTCCAATGATTGAAGTGCGTTTTGCGCGATCCTAAGGCAAAGGAGATGTCTTTGAGTTCTATAGAACCTTCCGCCCGCACTTGCTGCGCTGTACTTCTATTTTTTAGCAAAGAAATTTTTCCGTCAAAAGAAACATCTGCTTCAAGGGCACCCGATAAATTTTTGACATTTTCCAATGGATAAAAATTAAGAAGAGAAGATGCCTCCATTCCTCCTTTAAAATCCAGCGACACTAAAGGGTCTTCAAAATTTTCTAACGAAAAATTAGCGGTGAAAGGCTGGCCATTTAGTTTACCTGAAATACCTTTCAAAAAAAGTTCTGCCCTCGATAGATCTGTTAGGGAAGGAGCTGCGAATGAACCTTCCAGGTTTGCCTCCTCCACTTTTGATTTGTATTCGGGATGAAAAAAAGAAGCTTGTTTACATCCAAAACTTACCGATATAAAAGGGCTGCGTGTGGATGATATGTCGCCCTTTAACGAAAGAGAGAAATAAATTTCTCCATTGCTTTGATACTGCTTCCATTTTTTTGTCGCTTCTTCCGGGAAAAGAGAAAATACCGTTTGAATGTTCGTGTTTTTTCCGTTGATTGAAACGTTGATTTGATCCTTTGATTTGAATTGATAGTCACCCGTTACTTCGAATTCTGATTTATTCAGCTCTAATATTGATTTATTAACAACAACATTTTTATGAGCATCGTCATACACCAAATCAGCATCGACATTAAATCTCTTACCTGGCAATAACACAGCTTTGTGAATTCCAATTTGCCCTACACCAATATCCCCTTTGGCATTGATCTGGTATTGGTCATCCACCAATTTAACAGAAGCAGTAAGCTTGTTGCTTTGAAAAGAATGATGCAGCAAGTTTTTCAAATCTTGAAACGTCACTTTCGTATTGGTCAATTTTACGTTCCGC
>DASYTA010000337.1:0-4362 GCA_036002745.1 Cyclobacteriaceae bacterium
CATCGGTTTCCTTTACAACATTAAATTGCAAATTGTGCATGTTTGGTTCGTCCACAAATTCATTTAGCCGATTTAGATAGAATCGTACTTCATTAGTTACGAATGAACTGGCTTGTATTTCAGTGGTGCCTTTTTTGAAAAGAATTAAAATGTCAATTGGCATTCTTCCGTCTTGGCCTTGGGGAAGATCATTTTTTTTGATTTCAACATAATCTACGGGGTTAGTCCCGTTTTGATTTTGCATGATTGCCTCCGTTACGCGGTTGACAAATACTACACTGAGGGGGTTGTTAGAGGGTTTCCCGATAATTTCTGAATTGAAAAAATTTCCCAACCGAATGAAGCAACCAACTAGGCAAACTAAAATCACAATGCGGTCGAGCACTTGCAAATAATTTTGCCCAGGTTTTTTCTTTCTACTGTAAAGCCATAAGGCAAATAAAATTCCAATCGCGCCACCATGACTTGCCAACCCTTGAAGACCTGTGAATCGGAAGGGACTGAATTCAAAAGGCAAGAAAATGCTCCAAGGGCTTTGCCAAATAATTTCAGGCTGGTAAAATACAACGTGACCAATGCGTGCACCTAAAATAGTTGCCACCGCCATATATACCGTGAGTATCTCAACATCGCGTTCTGGTTTCCCTTCTTGCTTATGGATGTAATACAAAATTTGTTGAGTAACTAAAAAACCAAGGGCAAAAAGCAACCCATACCAACGCAGCGCAAATGGACCTATTGAAAATATCTCAGGGCTACCGTTCCAGATAATAAAATCGATCATAATTGGAAAAGAATTAGAAATTGAAACAAAAGTGCGTTTAACAATCGGCAAAGATAACGCTTGCCGCTAAATGACCAAGATTAGGGTAATTGATCCAGTGCGGCCAGTTCTTCGTCAAAATTTCCGCTCAAAATGGGGAATCGGCACCAGCTGCGAGGATCCACGTTCAGATCATCAAAATGAAAGGAAGGGGCAAGGCGCTCACGTTTCCATTGGTTAGCAGTCCACATCCTAAAAAATTTTTTGATATGAATTTTTAACGTAGCGTGGTCAGGATATTGAATTGCCATTTCTTTATAGACTTGAGCCGGGCTTTTTCGATCTCGAATGCCCAGCTTTTCAATGACCACTAAAACGGAGTAAGGCATTAAATCTTTTTCATCAGTTTGGGCTCGCTCCAAAGGACGCAGTTCAGCAGTGGGTTGCAAATTGTTTACGTATGATAAACCTGTATAACCCAAATTTTTTTCAGCCCACTTCAGCCACTGGATAATGAAAGGTTTATCTACACCTGCAATGGGAGCCAAACTTCCACTGGTGTCTCCATCCATCGTGGCATAACCAACATCGCCTTCGCTGCGATTGGAGGTGGTAAGCAAAACCGATTTTTTTACGTTAGCCAATAACCAAATGATGGGCGAACGAGCACGGGCTTGTATATTTTGTTTTGCTATGTCATCTGTTTCCCAAGTCAAACTGCGACCTAACGCAGTTTCAATTTTCTTTTCATAGGAATTAACTTCATCATCAATCGTCCAGGAGTGAAATTGAGCTCCAATGGATTGTGCTAGTTCTTTTGCGGCTTGCAGTGTGGTTTCAGAAGAATTTTTTGTTCCCTGATAAGCACAGGTAAGCAACTGCGCTACGGCTTCTTTTTCAGTTTTGAGTTGGGGAAATTTAAGTCGTTCACAAAATTTTTCCCATCCTAATTCTTTAGACGCTCTTCTCACCATCTCGGCTACAAGCACTGCGCAACAGGATGAGTCGGCACCACCACTTAAGCTCAAAACAAAACCTTTCGCTTTGCTTTTTCTTAAATAATCAAAAAGAGCAAGTGATGCGGCTTTTGCAAACTCTTCGTTCTTTTCTGTGCTGTCGTTTGTGAGTTGAACTTTTGTTTTTTCAGGTGCATCAAAGTTGATATCGCAAGAAAGAAGATTAAAATTTTTAAATGATAATCGTCCGTTGAGGGCGATTGTTTTCCCACGTTGCGCAACAATGATGTCGCCATCATAAATCATTCGGCCAGCCTCGTTGCCCAAATGGTTAACGAATAAATACACGCAATCAAAAAGTTTGGAGCCTTCAATCACCACTGATTGCTCTCGCTCTTTATTTTTACCAAATGCAAAATGACTGGCGCTACCGTTGAGTATCAATTCAACACCACGTTCCTTCAACTTGTAGCCTGGTCGTCTTTCTTTCGACCAACCGTCTTCACAGATTTCAAAGCCTGTTTTGATTCCTTGGATGTTATAGATAATATCACCTACAATAATCTCGTGACAGGCGATTTTTATTTTTTTTGTTTCGTTTGGCTTCCAGGCGGTAAACCACCGAGGTTCATAATGAACACCATCACCGGGTAAATTTTGTTTAAGGGTGATGCCTTTGATATTTCCATCCTCAACAATTGCTGCTCCGTTATAAGTGATGCCATCGAATCTAACTGGCAACCCAATAGAAACGGCAATGCCTTTACAATGAGGTGCGATGGTAAGTAGCTTTTGAAATGCTGTTTCACTGAGCCAATCACTGAGAAAAACATCTTCACATCCATAACCAGTAATACACAACTCTGGCAAGCACAATATTTTTACCTGATCGGCTTTAGCAGCATTGACAGCTTCCAAAATATTGGACACATTGTTATTCCAATCGAAAGGAATTTGATTGAGTGTTGCTCCGCCTATTTTAATAATCCTCTCCAATGTGTTATTCACTGAAATTTTAAAACGTAGATTACAAAAATATCAAAACACTTATCGCTTTCAGAGAAACTAATGCTATTTTTCAAAAGTTTAAATCAATGGCGTTCAATCGATGTAAAATAATTCGGTTAAAGCTGGTGATAAAAAAATCAAAAATTTCATTGATAATGCCGAGTTTTGTAGGCTGACATAAACGTAAAACAGAATGAAAGAAGTAACCGTTCAAGAATTGAAGAAATTACTCGATAGTAAATCCGATTTTCAACTGATTGATGTGCGCGAGCCACACGAGTTTGACATTTGCAACCTCGGTGGCGAGCTAATTCCGCAAGCTGAAATCCCGCATAACGTAGATAAAATTTCGAAAGATAAGCAAGTGGTGATCCATTGCCGCAGTGGTGCACGCAGTGGCAACATGGTGCAATGGCTGGAAAAAAATCAAGGTTTTACTAACCTGTATAATCTCAAAGGCGGTATTCTGGCATGGGCAAAGGAAATTGACCCGAGCATGCCTACTTACTAATCAAATAAAAAGTTATCTTTAATAATAAGCGATAGCATGATGAAAAGAGTCTGCAAATGCGGGTGGGTTTTACTTATTATTATCTTTTTGTCTGCTTGCGCTTCTTCTAATTCTACGGGTTACAAAGCGAAATACAAGAAACCCAAACCTAATAAGCCGATGCCTTGTCCATTAAAAGATTGTTAGTTCATGCGCAAAATTATCATCGCTATTGACGGGTATTCGGCATGTGGCAAAAGCACCACGGCAAGGGAAGTCGCGTCTATTCTTGGCTATCATTATATTGATTCAGGTGCCATGTATCGGGCAGTCACTTTGTTTTTTTTGGATAATCATGTTTCATTGACTAATCCAAAAGAAGTTGACAAGGCGTTGGATCAAATCCATCTTGCTTTTCATATTAATTCTCACGGAGTCACCGAATTATTTTTGAATGGCGTGAATGTGGAGAAGAAACTTCGCAAGATGCGCATCTCAGAAAATGTAAGCCCGGTGAGTACTATCAAAGAGGTACGACAAGCGATGGTAGCACAACAGCGGAAATGGGGGAAAGACAAAGGCATCGTAATGGATGGGCGTGATATTGGCACTGTAGTTTTTCCTGACGCGGAGTTAAAATTATTTCTAACGGCTGATATTCAAGTACGCGCTTATCGCAGGCAACAGGAGCTACTTGAGCGAGGCAATCTCGTTGATCTCGATACGATCATCAGCAATATCACTGAGCGCGATCGTATCGATAGCACACGCAAAGAAAGTCCGCTCGCCAAAGCAAAGGACGCCGCAGAGATCGACACCACGCACATTACGATTGATGAGCAGGTGGATGAAGTGGTGCGACTTGCTCTCAATAAAATGATTGGAAAGAAGAAGTAATTTAATTTATCCACCATCCATGATTTTCGGAAATAAAGACTCCTTCGCGATAGAAGTTGGTGATAACATTATGCATTCGCCGTTGAGGCTTTGGGTAAATGGTAAGTCGATAGGTGATTTTAAACAAAAGGATGAGTTAATAGATTCTATTCTAAATCTGAAAATGTTGATTAAGAATATTGAATCCTTGTCCGAAGATAGCTTTGAAAATGCAACACCTCAGGATATTTTTAATTGGATTCTTCGTA
>DASYTA010000338.1:0-10916 GCA_036002745.1 Cyclobacteriaceae bacterium
ACGAAGCTTGCACAAAACACCAAGGCAGCCACAATTCTTCAGTTGTGTTTGTACTGTGATCTACTTGCCAAGCTTCAGGGGAAGGAACCTGAAAAAATGTATGTCATTAAGCCAGGTGAAGATTTCCAAACGGAAACATACCGCTATACAGAGTTCAGTGCTTATTACCGATTGGTGAAAAAGAAACTAGAGCAAATCATTGATAGTGGTGAACAGAATACTTACCCTGATCCTGTTGAACATTGCAATATCTGCCGCTGGTGGCAAGTGTGCGACAAAAGACAGCATGATGATGATCATCTTTCACTAGTGGCCGGCATTCGCTCACTACATATTGTTGAGTTGGAAAAACAAAAGATTACAACACTCGAGCAATTCGCAAAAACTGAAAAGCTTGAAAAACCAGAGCGGGGTAATAAAGAAACTTTTGAAAGGAAACATCAACAGGCGAAAGTGCAGTTGGAGGGACGTAATCAAAAGATTTATTTAAGCAAATTATTGCCAATCGAAGCAGGAAGAGGATTTAATCGATTGCCACAGCCAAACCTTGGTGATATCTATTTTGATATTGAAGGAGATGCATATTATGATACCGGTGGCCTTGAATACATGCTGGGTTACTCATATTATGAAAAAGGAGAGTTAGTGTATCAAAGATTATGGGCTACAAACAGACTGGAAGAGAAGAAATCATTTTATGAATTCATGAAGTTTCTTACCGAGCGATGGAAGCGATTTCCTGACATGTACGTCTATCATTTTGCGCCTTATGAACCAGCCGCAATTAAACGTCTGTCGCGGGTACACGCCATTTTTGAAAAAGAAGTTGATGACTTTTTACGTGCTGAACGTTTTATCGATTTACATTCAGTCTTCAAAGAAGCATTGCTTGCCAGCGTAGAAAGTTATTCATTGAAAGAACTCGAAAAGTTCACCAACTACACGCGTAAAGTGTTGCTGCACGATGCCAGCGTAGCACGTAAGGCTGTAGAAGTTGCTTTAGAGCTTAATGATTTCAAATCTCTCCCGGACGAGACGATCAAAACCGTGGAAGGATATAATGAGGATGACTGCCTTGCTACAGAAGCATTGCATCGATGGCTGGAAAGGCAGAGAGCAGGAGTGATCCAATCCGGAAAGAATTTGCAGCGACCAGAAATAAAAACGGGTGAGGCAAGTGAAAATGTGCAGCAACTTGATACACGATCACAAGCCTTGTTTAATGCGCTCACAGGCGATCTACCGGAAGACCGAACCACTTGGAGTGACGAACAAAAAGCAAAATGGTTGCTCGCGCATCAGATCGATTATTTTAGACGCGAGGACAAAAGTGCATGGTGGGAATTTTATCGTGTTCATGAACTTGAACATGAAGAATTGCTTGACGAAAGAAAAGCAATTACTGGATTACAGTTTGCGGCAGAGTTACCTAAGCAAGCCAGGCAACGCAACCCTACACATCGGTACATTTTTCCGGAGCAAGAAACAAGCATTGACGTTGGGGATGATGTGATTGAAGTGAAAGGAGACAAAATAGGAACTGTTATAGCCATTTCGGTTGAACAAAATACTGTGGATATAAGAAAGACCGCAAAGGCAGTTGACATTCACCCATTAGCCGTGCATGTATCTGAGCGAGTTGATCCAGGCTCACTTGCGACTGCGTTGATGGACCTTGCGCAGCAAGTAGATGAGTTTGGATTGACACACACTTGGCCATACCCTGCTTCGAAGGATTTGCTAATGAAGCGGAAACCAAAACTACTCGATGGTGAAGGTGCCTTTCTTCAACAAGGAGAGGAAGTCCTGGATGCTGCCATTCGCATTGCGCTTAACTTGGACAGCAGTGTGCTTGCTATTCAGGGACCTCCAGGTGCTGGGAAAACGTACACAGGCGCGATGATGATATTGGCGTTATCAAAAGCGGGGAAGAAGATTGGCATAACGGCCGTGGGCCATAAGGTGATCCGCAACCTGACGGAGGAAGCCATTGCTATTGCAAAGAGAATTAATCAGAGAATCTCTTTTGTTCATAAAGTAAGTTCATTTAGTGATCAGCTTCCCGATGAGATCACGGAAGTAGATAAAGGTAACGAAGCACGTGATGCCCTGAATGCGGGCAAAGTGATTTGTGGCACAGCCTGGCTTTGGGCTGAAAATGATTCGAGAGAGATACTTGATTATTTGTTTGTTGATGAAGCAGGACAAATGTCATTATCGCAAGCGTTGGCCGCATCAAGAGCTGCAAAAAATATTATTCTGCTTGGAGATCCGCAGCAATTAGAGCAGCCTCAAAAAGGGGCGCATCCAGAAGGAAGTGATGTAGCCGCACTCACTTATCTGCTCGATGGGCATGCTACTATGCCGGATGGAAAGGGTCTATTCCTGGATAAGACCAGGCGACTTCATCCAAAAATTTGTGAGTTCACTTCGCAGTTGTTTTATGAAGGAAGATTGAAGCCGTTTGCCGGAACTGACAAGCAGCTTATCAGTGGAGACACACCATTTGATGGAGCAGGACTTTTTTACGTGCCGGTCAATCATAAGGGGAATCAATTTCGCTCTATAGAAGAAATTAACGTTGTTGAGAAAATCGTTTTTCAACTACTCGCTTCAAGTAAATGGACAAATAAAGAGGGAGTGACAGCGCCACTCTCAAAAGATGATATCTTAATTGTAGCTCCTTACAATGCACAAGTCTCTGCCTTAACTGAAAAATTACCGGGCATGCGCGTTGGAACCGTAGATAAATTTCAGGGGCAGGAAGCTCCAGTTGTTATTTATAGCATGGCTGCTTCTACAATTGAAGATGCGCCAAGAGGAATTTCGTTTTTATTTAATCCCAACCGATTGAATGTAGCGACAAGTAGGGCGAAAAGTGTTTGTATTTTGGTGGTTTCTCCTAAATTGTTTGACGCCAATTGCATTACGATTGAACAATTGAGATGGATAAATTCATTCTCGATGTTCCAAGAGTTGAGTAAAAAAATTGAAACAAAATGACGAAGCATCGATTACATGCCTCTGCTTTACTGCCAGAAATTGAGATCTCGAGAGGAATGAATCCTCAAAATGGAAATAATGCGGAAGAATTTGCTGCTTCAAACGTGATTAATGCTTTCAATGCCGAGTTACGATGGGGCTCACGAAACGAGGATAACAAAAAGATTGATTTAATTCTCTCCTTTGATCATCCCTGGAAATCTACCGAACGAATAATTCTCTTGGTTCAAATAAAATCAGGCAATAGTTATGGAAGGATAGAAGAAGAAAATTTAGTACTTAAGAAGAGGGCGTTCGCAGAAGTAAAAAGACATCTTAACAGCATTTGTTTATTTTGGGTTGATAATGCAAGTTCGAATGTCGGTTGGGCTTACATCCATCCAAATACTTCCACGAGGATTACACGTTTCGGGAAAAATCATTTTTTAAATCCAAGTATTCGGTTTGAGATTGCCAGATGCATTACTAAAAATTACAGTTTTAAAAAATCAGGAGGTACTGGAATCCACCTAAAAGACATAACTAGGAGCACAACGGTCAGTAGCCTTAGAAAAGATGTCAGGACTATCTATAGAGAGATGAGAAGAATTGAATCACCGTTACTTGGGGAAATTGTTTTTTCCAGTTTAGGATGGAAACATATGTTCAGAAGATCGAGGCGCAAGAAATACAAGGAACAATCTCTAATAGTTATACCGTATTTAAAAAATATTCTCAGACAGTTACCCACAGCTCATTGGATCAACTGTCTTAGCAAGTACACCAGAAAAGATTTTGAGTTTTGGCAATATGAATACGTGCTGCGTTATGAAAATGTAAAATTTAACAACGAAAAATGCCCCGTTGTTATAAAGATATTTGAGGAAATCGGCTATCCTTTCGAATGGAGAAGTGAACCCTTACTTAGCCAACGAGTTGTTAGGAGGGTCGTGTTTAAGAGTTGCAATATTAAAACGTAGCTTGATGTATTAGGTACGACAATGCTTCGTATGAATTTTCGATAGCTAACCTACATTTCACACATCCATTGCTGGGCATCGTAAAGTACCCCTCTGTGAAAGAGAAACACCAAGCTACTTTTCAAAGATATCAAGTTTTAGAATACGAATATTGTCACACTAGGCTAAACTCCGGTGTCATCATAAACAAAGCGTCTTGTATTCCTCTAGCATTGTAAACTGGATATTCTGACCTAAGTCTCTGAAGATTCATATAGGCCTTTAGAATGAAATCGTCATTTTCTTTAAGATACACGCCGTATCTATTGCCATCGGTTACTATTAGTCTTCGGCAATTTGGATGTTGTAATGCGTATCGCTCAGCTTGATCAAATGCGGTGAGGCAAGTCAACGTTATTTTTTTGCACTCGACTACAACTGCAAGATTATCTTCTTTTCTGGGAAGAGTGTTAAATAGTGCTAAGTCAATATTATTCCATTCAACGGCCATCTTCTGAGGTGACCAACCTAACGCTCTTAAAAGTGGTACAACTAAGTAAGCGACTGTTTCTCTTTCTGAGGGCCAGCTTGTAGAATCTCCGTACCACTTACAGATTCTGACTAGTTCGTCGAACTCTCTTAATAAAACATTGATGGAGTTACCAGACACTCCGTTATGATATAACCTCTCACTTACTTCTTGGATCGTTGTTTTAAAGTTCCATTCTAAAGGAAGGCTTGGCAATGGAGAATTAAAAATATCTTCAGGCACCTCTAAAGAGTTCAACCATTCCCAAACTTCTCCTACTTGAGTTAAGGTCTGTGTGGTGTCTCCAAATTTCAAAGAATAAACAGAAAATATCTTAGGGCTTCCTAAGTCATGCCATATCCATTTTACACGCCTAGCGTGTTCTAAATCCCAGCCATCGATGTCCCCGAAATTGTCGCTCCAAAAATAATCACCAATTATTTCACCAACTCCGATGATTGTATCGGTTCCTAATCGAAGCAAAATTATGTCACCTGCCTTCATGAGCTCACAAAAGCGCCTTAGCTCTGTTCCTTTTTTTGCGCTTCTTTCCTCGGTTATGTCTGGGTAACACTCGGGCCATTTCCCATGGGAGCCAGGGCCGTTTAAAATTACCCCCCATTTTATGCAAACCTCAGAGTAGTTTTGTTTCTTATCACCACAGGCTTGCTGCCAAACATTTTTTCCATTAAGATCAATCTTCACAGGGTGATATTTTAGTCCTCCCTCAAATAAGTTTCATTATAAATTTCTCGAAGTCTTCTACCATTGAATGTCCAGTAGGGGCCAGGGGCCACATTGTAGGCATAACCCTCACCAAGTGCGCTACGAGTGGCACTCGTTAGTGTTGTTTCTTCTCCTCTAAAAGTTACAGTGCGCTCTGTTTGAATTTTAGCAGTCTCACCATTTTTAGCAAAAATGATTTCGCTCCCGATAGGAATCCCCATCTCAACAAAATTCATATTAGGCCGCTTCTTTGAAAATGCCTTTCCTGCCTCCCGATCTACGGCATCAATAGTTGTCTTCTGACGATTGACTTCTGGAGTTACATCTTCTAGGCTAAGTAATTTTAAAAAGGCGATAGCCTGATTTGTCTCAATTTCAAAAAATTCGCGTTTAGGGTTTACACGATCTGGAGCAAAAGCAATATGGAGTGCGCCTTCAACCTTTTCCGGGTCTTTTACCTTGCATGCAAATGCGCACTCAAAAGGAATCGGCACACTTGTGGAATAGAGTTCGTCCATCCTGCTTTGGACATCGCTTCGGGTGGTGATACCAATTTTAACAAGTCCAGGCATTGCAGGATTGGTAAGGAGATACACTATTCCAAAATTATCCATGACGTTTGCTTATATTTTTTTCCTCAATGATCTTTATCTCTTCCTCCGTTAAGCTGTAAAGTTCATAAACGAGTTCATCAATTTCTTTTTCTAAAACAACCACATCTGCATAAGGTTTTTTCTTTTTTGCTTTCAGGATCTCATCGACCAGTTTTATAAGCCTTTTATTTTCATGAGTGCCACGCGGTATTGGTATTTGACCAAAGTATTTCCAAATTAATTGATAGCCATTTTGAATAGCCGTACAATACTTTGAAATTAACCACCACCCTAACTTTGAATTCAGTACACCTAACAAAGCTTTGTCATCTTTCGCAATTACCCAAATTGAATCATTGCAGTATAGTCCTTTGTCGTCATAGATAAAGCATGGTTCAACTTGAAACCTTTGGTACATGATCTTTGGCTTTTCAAATTCCTGCCAATAATTAATTACATCCTGTGTTTCAAACCAATCATTGTTGGTCTTCTTTCGACTACCTGTTTTACCGGATTGATCTAGCCTTGCTTTTCCAAAGCTTAATAAATGGGTTTTAACTGAAGGATAGTCGTCAATATTTAATTTAAGCGCTGGAAATGTCCCAATAAGCCAACTGGTGTCCTGGTCAGTAAACCACTTATGCATGTTTCTACCTCTAACTACAGGTTTCAATAGTTCATGTGCCTTTTTATCTTTCTCAATAAAATCATTTCGCTGCTCGTCCGTGATTAAGAACGCTTCTGTTAATCCGGTCTTTATTCCATAGTACGCTTCTCCACCAATGTATTCTGACAACGTCACGCACGAAGAATTCAGTTTTGTTAACAATCTTTGATCAGGACCAGAAGAAACAACCCATGTATCATCGCTCAATTCCGAGACTGGCATTTTATTCGCTACCGATTCTACATAGGCAGCAAAACCATTTTCAAACTGGAGACTTTTAATTGTTGCTGAGTAGAAGGCATCTTGGGGTTTTTGTTTTCTTGCACTTAGTATGCAAGGATAGGTTGTAGCTCCGTCAAAAACCTGTAAGTCCCCAAAGTCAACAATGGACTGAAGTTCATTTTGGATGAAGAATGATCGTAGGGGTTTTCCGTAGCCTGCTTGCATCCATTTGTTCGGCATTATGAAGCAGAAGTGGCCATTATTGGTGAGGATTTGGAAACCTTTTTCAACGAAAAAGACATATAAGTCTGCTGTGCCCGAATAGGTTTTATAGTTGCTTTGCAGGTTAGGTTTATGGTTCTTAATTTCTTCTTGCCTGATGTATGGAGGATTTCCAATAACGGCATCGAATCCGATAAACTTTCCTTCTTGATTTAAAACTTCAGGGAATTCAAATCTCCACTCAAATGCACCCACAAAAATGGGATCAGAAATCTTTCCTTGAATCTTTATAGATAATTTATTTATCTGTTCCTCAAGTTTAGCTCTGTCTTTTTTCTGTGTGTCTGTCAATTTTTGTTCGTACAACTGCCCAGACTGATATTTGAGAAAAATTTCATCATTAAGTGTTTGAAGCCGTCTTCGATCTGGATCCGAGTACTTAGCGATTTCAGCACGGAAGTCTTTCTTAATCTGCTCAATCAGTTTTTCAAACCCGCGCTTGGCATCTTTGTCAGTTGCGTTTTTATAATCGTTTACAAAACCGCGGTAGTCATCAATGCTGTATTTAATGCTCTTCAACGCTTTGCTCAGATCTGCATCCAATGGAAAACGGCTGATTAAGGAATTGCCTTGCTTGATGTTAATGTCAATATTGGGAAGTGTTTCCAGTTCTTTGAACCTGCTTTTCTCGGTATAGTAGGCATTTTTTAAAAGCTCAATCCACAAACGTAGCCGGCAAATCTTCACGGAGTTGGGATTGATATCCACACCAAACAAACAGTTTTCAATAATAGTCTGCTTTTCATGGAAGAGGGCTTCTTGTACACGTTGGCTTTCTTTGTTGCCAGGCTTGTATTCAAAAAACTCATGGTCACCCATGGAAACAATCACTTCATCATTCACCACTTCAACTGTGTAATCGCGCAGCAGTTTACCGTGGCGGTCAGTCAACACATGAAGCTCAGATTTGATGGCAATGATTTCGTTAAGCGCTGAAACCAGGAAGTGACCAGAACCCACAGCAGGATCGCAAATTTTTAAGCTGTTAATAATTGAATTCGCTTCCTTAATGTCTTTGATCTCGTTGTGCAGTTGATCGAAAGATTCAAGTTTCCAACCTTTGGTTTCGTTAAACTTTTGCGCTACCGCTCTGCGAATGGTTTCGCGGCACATATACATGGTAATAAAGCCAGGCGTGAAGAACGACCCATCTTTGTAGCCATTGATTTTTTCGAAAATTAACCCGAGTACTGAAGCATTTATCAGCGTTTTGTTTTCTTCCTGAATCTCTTCATTTCCTTCCGAGCTGAAATCGTAAGCATCAAGAAACTCGAAAAGATATTGCAACGTGGAAAGTTCGCCTTCACGCTTTTTACCATTTTCGGTCTTCAACTGGAGAATCCGGAGAAGTTGACCACCTAAATCCGGAGTAATCTGACCACTGGTTTCCGGAGCAAACTGACCACCGTTATCCGGAGTAAATTGACCACCTGTATCCGGAAGAAATTGACCACCGAAGAGATGTCTGAAAGTTGCCTGTTTTAGTAAGCCAAAAAACAGGACGTTGGTGCTTTAACCACAACGTCCAATGGCCAATAAAACAATAGCGATGATTCAAATCCGACAGATCCTGCGCTTGCATTCGCAAGGGAAAAGTAAATTGCAAATAGCGATACTCACGGGTGTATCACGCAATACCGTCAAGCGTTACCTACGCAAGTTTGACGAAGGAAAATACAACTACGAAGCAATTAATAATTTCACTGACCACGACTTGGAGGTCCTCTTCGGCACGGTGGAAAGTCCAGGTGTTGTCACCGCAAAGCTTCAGACCTTGCAAGAGATGTTTCCCGAGTTGAGTAAACAACTCAAACGAAAAGGGATCACACTTCAAAAACTCTGGGAACAATATTACCAACGATACCCGGATGGTTATCAGAGAAGTCAATTTTGCTTTCACTTCCATCAATACGTTCGAGGCACTAATCCGGTGATGCACCTGGAACACAAAGCTGGTGATAAGACCTACATCGACTTTGCTGGTGATAAACTTTTTATTGTTAATCCACTCACCGGTGAAGAAAAGAAAGTGGAAGTCTTCGCCGCTATTCTTGGATGTAGTCAATTGACTTATGTTGAAGCAGTGTACAGTCAGAAGTCGGAAGATTTGATTAAGGCTTCGGAAAATGCGTTCCATTATTTTGGAGGGACCACGGCAGCCATTGTACCTGACAACCTGAAGAGCGCGGTCACCAAGAGCAGTAAATACGAACCGCAGATCAATGAGACCTTTGCTGATTTTGCCGAACACTACAGTACTGCCGTGATCCCTGCGCGAGCTTATCGTCCAAGAGACAAGGCACTCGTGGAAGGCATCATAAAAATTATCTACACTAAAATTTATGCTCCACTCCGACAACGCATATTCACTTCGCTGGAAGAACTCAATGCGGCCATACGCATTCTTCTGGAGGAGCTCAATAATGCGCACCTAAAAGGACGCGACTACAGTCGAAGACAGCAGTTTGAAGAGATTGAACGCACGCAACTACAGCCGTTGCCCACCTATCGCTATGAGTTTAAAAGACAAATGATAGTGACGGTAATGAAGAACGGGCACGTAGGACTTAGTGTAGACAAACATTATTACAGCGTACCTTTTCGTTTCATTGGCAGGAAAGTTAAAATCCTTTACACCTCAACACAGGTAGAAATCTTCTATCGCTATGAACGCATCGCAGTACACTCTCGCAATCAACGTAAATACCAGTATACAACCATCAATGAGCATTTAGCTTCAGCCCATCGGTATCTCAGTGATTGGACAGCCGATAAGTTTATTGAACAAGCAAAAGTTATACACCCTGATGTAGCCACCTATATCTGTAAAGTGATTGAGGGGAAGTCTCATCCCGAACAAGCCTTCAAATCCTGCTCCGGTATTTTAAGTTTAGCACGCAAAGTGGGCAACCAGCGATTGATCAATGCCTGTCGCAGGGCAGATCAATATGGCATCTACAACTATCCCATTATTGTCCAGATACTGGATAAAAAGCTCGATGTATTTTCACCTGAAAGTGAGCACACCTCATCGATGCCAGATCACAACAACATCCGAGGGGGTGAGTATTACCAATAATTATTTTTTAACTAAACCAATACACATGAACACAGAGACACTCGAAAAAATGAAGAAGATGCGTATGCTGGGAATGCATCGCACTTTTCAAACCAGCCTGCAAACACCAAGATCAGAAAACCTCACAGTCGATGAAATGATTGCCCAACTTATCGACAGTGAGTGGGACGACCGCCACAATCGTGCTATCGACCGGAGTATGAAGCGCGCCAAGTTCCGCTACAATGCTACACTTGAAAATCTTGACTATGCACCAGAAAGAGGGATCGATAAAAATCAAATCCACCGATTTGCCGATGGGTCTTTCATAAAGAAAAATGAAAACATCCTCATCACCGGAAGTACAGGCACTGGTAAAAGTTTCCTTGCTTCAGCGCTCGGCCATCATGCCTGTTTAATTGGTCATAAGGTCTTGTACATGAATGCCACTCGTTTATTTGCTCAACTGAAAATGGCCAAGGCCGATGGTTCCATACTTAAAGAAATGTCAAGGATCGAAAAACAAGACTTGCTTATTATCGACGACTTTGGAATACAACCCTTTGATCATCCGGCTAGGTTATCCTTATTGGAATTGATCGAAGACCGGCACGGGAAACGTTCAACAATATTCACTTCGCAATTACCAGTGAAGCAATGGCATGATGTCATTGGTGAACAGACCGTAGCTGACGCTGTACTTGACCGCATCGTACACAACGCGCATCGGGTGGAGCTCAAGGGCGAATCGCTCAGAAAAAAATGGAATAAAAAAACAGCAGAACAAAACGAAGATTAACTAATTTTAAAACACTAAAACTGGCAGCACTTTTTTGACATCAACTACAGGTGGTCAATTTGCTCCGGACAGAGGTGGTCAGTTACACCGGATTTTGCA
>DASYTA010000339.1:0-3120 GCA_036002745.1 Cyclobacteriaceae bacterium
CGACCCACACTGGCATGGAGTCATAAATTTTCGATTCACCTGTTGGCACACCGAAATAATAGACCTCTTGTTTAGTAGCAACAATTTTTTGGCTCAACACTTCAGGAAAAAGTTGACCTAACCATGCCCCACAAGCGAAGAGGTAGACATCGGCTGTTATTTTTTCTCCGCTAGACAAAACAATGTTTTCAATTTTGCCTGTTGAAATTTTTCCTGGCGTGACAAAAGCCTGAATATATTTTCCGCCTTCCTGAACAAAAGCCTCGTTTACAACTTGGCAACTTTCGCGCGCTTTTAAATAACCACCATGCAGGTCGAACCAGCCATGATGAAGGTCCTCACAATTTACAACAGGATATCGTTTAGTGATTTCTTTAATAGTGAGATATTCATATTCAGCTTTGTATTTTTTAGAGAAAGGAATGGAGTCGTCAACCAGTGGACTTTTTTCCTGGTAACAAAACCAAAGCACTCCGGTATTAAAGAATAATTGTTTGTTCCATCGCTGTTGATTCTCCTTCCAAAGTTCGAGGGCACGAACGTTCAACCCAAAATAAAATTCATTGGCCCCATAGGTTGAGCGAATCACTCGGGTTTCGTCACCCGAAGTACTTCGGGAGTTACCAGGCCCCCAAGCATCGATGAGAGTCACATCAAATCCACTCCTTAATAAATAGAGTGCTGACCATCCGCCGAATGCGCCAGACCCTATAACAGCAATCTTCGATTTTTTTGGGAGGCCAATTTTTGGAGGATTGAATGAGCTTGGGGCAGGAGCGAAGGTGTTGGTCATTATTTAAGACTTTGGACTTGGGAATTGGAACGTAACCTTAAAACTAATTAGCGACTAACCACCGATCCCATTCGACAACAATCGAAATAATAAATAGCAGCAACAGGAAGACAGCTACACTTTTGTGCAACCATGGTTTAGAGTTTTTCAAAATAGCGATAACAGTGAGGACGATAAAGACTACACCTGGCCCAATTAAATCCTCGATCAAATATTTACGGATTAAGAGATTGTCAAGAATTGAAAGAAGCGCGAGGATCGCGACAAACAAAAAAATCCTTCTATAATTTTCAAAATAGAATTTCTTCAGGTCAATGGTACCTTCGCTAAAACCAAACGGAAAAAGTAGCCGTGCTAGAATAAAAAGTACCACGGGGTAAAGAAGGACGAACAAAAATATGGGCAACCGCCACGGACTATAATCCCGCAATTCAAAAGTCACCCACCACTCTTGCACATGCATCACCAGCGCCAAAAGAACCCAAACCAAATGTGGCCAGTAAATTTTCACCCGCTCGTTTTGATGAACAAGATCAGCAATACCGGTGAGAATCTGCGTAACGCCTAGCCCCAAGATGATAGAGATGAAAACCGAAACGTATTCAAAGGCGCTGATCATGGAGTTGCAGATTCTTGAAATTAAAATTAGTAAAAGGAATGATTCTAAGTTTATCATCGGTCTACCAAATACTAAGGCATAGCCGCCAAACTCTAAGTTGTTGGCTACCGAAATCTAATTTGTAAGTTGTTCATGAGTCGCGACCTGTATTTTTCAGGAAACATGCAACGGGAATATTCCCATTTTTCGTAAGGATATCCCTACAAAGTTGATGGACATTAAAGGCTTTGTGAGAAATTTTTACTGATGTTAATTGTTTAATAATGTACCCCTCTTATTTTGCAGACGATATGGAGCTAATGTCTACAGCTCCTCTTTAATCAATCGGTTTACTATTTGTGAGAAGCCTGTTTCTTAGTTGAAATGAGGAGTGGAAGCTTTGTGCTAATATTTCTGTAAGGACTGAGTAGTCTTAAAACTAGAAATGAATTGAGAAATTAAATCCTTAAAAGCAAGAAAATAAAACAGTATGAAAAAGACTAGTCTAGCAGCACTGGCTGCAATTTTCTTCTTAATTAATTCTCAAGCACAGAGTTTGTTTATTCCTTCCGGCGGAATAGGTACCTCAACTAGTAGTAACGTTGGCGTTGGCGGTGGTAATACAGGTCCAATCTATGGCAGATTTCAGGTAAATCAATCTTCTGATGCATCTGATCAAGGAATTGCAATTCTCAATGGCTCCGGAGGCAGGTCAATGAGAATTTGGACAGACTCTAATAATTCCTATATATATTCTAACGGTGCTGGCACCTCACCCATAATTCTGAATAATGGAGGAAGCGTTGGTATTGGTACAACATCTCCCTCGGCAGGGCTCGACATCTTTAAATCGAGTACTAACGATTTGGCGCTTCAAGTGAACTCCAGCGGACCTGGATGGGGATCAGGAATTCAGTTTAAAAATACTTCAGCAAACGGAAAGACCTATGGATTTTATTCTGGACAAGATGGATCGTTTCACCTTGCTGATGTCAACAACAGTATTGATCGACTCGCGATCGGATCCAACGGCTATGTAGGTATTGGCACAACAACACCTTCCAGCATGCTTGACATCCAATCAGGCCCTGCTACCTCTGCTTTGAGATTGCAGGGTGGGCTTCCCTATAATACATATTATTTGGATGTCACTCCTTTTCTTCGGTCCAGTCCATGGACGGTAGGGTACTCATTCAATTTAAAGAGTTCAGATGGAGCTTGGGATAATGTTTTGTCGATGATAGGAGGCAATGTAGGTATTGGAAATAACAACCCCGACGCGAAACTAACTGTGAGCGGCCAGGTTCACGCGCAAGAAGTTAAAGTAACGGTAAATGCTCCTGGCCCCGACTACGTCTTCGAAAAAGATTATAAACTCACCTCGCTCGAAGAAATCAAAAACTACATCGATCAAAACAGACACTTGCCTGAAATTCCTTCGGCCAAAGAGATGGAGAAGAATGGTGTGCAATTAGGGGAGATGAATATGTTATTGTTGAAAAAGATTGAGGAGCTTACTCTGTACATGATTGATATAAAGAAAGAGAGCAACAATCAAAACAATATTATTAGATCTCAACAACAAGAAATAGACGAGTTAAAATCTATTATTAAGAAAGGAAATTAGAATTCTATGAAAAAATTTTTCTACCTAATTGTTCTTGTGAGCCCAATTGCATGGGCACAAACAAACACTTATCCTGCATCTGGTAATGTAAAAATATTTGCT
>DASYTA010000340.1:0-3541 GCA_036002745.1 Cyclobacteriaceae bacterium
AGTCTACGGATGAATTGCTCATCAACAACCCGTTCACATAATAGATGCTTAAAAGAAGGGCACCCCCTATAAGGAAGTGAAAAATATTTGAAAGAATAAAATGACTGATCCTACAGATTTGCTTTCAATATCTTGAGAGCATTACTAATTTGATTCTCAACCGTTTTCACTGAGATATCCAATTGTGCCGCGATTTCTTTATAGGTCATTTCTTCATACCGGCTCAGAACAAAAACCCTTAAGCAGCCTGGAGGTAGTTTTTGCAGCACGTTTTGAATGGATTGCTCAGTGTGAGTCTCATTAATCAGATTCTCTGTTTGATTAATTGTTTTCGGTATGAAAGCTTGGTAGCCTTCCCTACCCTTATCTTCCCGCTGTTTCTTCCTTAAGTACATCAGTGCATTATTAACAGCAATTTGACTTACATATGCCGGTGCAGAGTTTGGTTTATCTAAGTCGGGTTTACTCTCATAGAATTTTACAAATGCATCTTGCACCAAGTCTTCAGCTAAATCATTGTCTGATACAATGCGTGCTATACGAGCGCAAAGAGGGCCATAATATTGTTTGAAAAAAGATTCGAATTGGGCTATCGACATCTTACCTTACCATTCCAATTTCAAACATCTTAATCTTTTTTTTACGCTCATCATTTTGTGATGAATTCTGTTATCGATATTCTTGGTCAATCAATAATGTCTTACCATTTATGTTGCTAATGTAAAAAAAGTTACTGAACACTTTATTTAAGGGTTCCTGTGAGTAAGCATGGTTATCTCAAAGCAAGGAAGCTATTTGTTCGTGCACATCAGACTATTTATATTAAATTGTTGAGCTTACATTTAAACGTTTTTAGATTCATTAAAGAAATTATTAGATATGAAAATTAAAGTATTCGGTGCTGCTGGTGGAGAAGTGACAGGATCATCTTACTTGGTACAAACTGAAAGCGCCAACGTTCTTATTGATTGTGGCATGTTTCAAGGCGGCAAAGAGTCTGAGGCAAAAAACAAATTACCACAAGGTGCACGAGTAAGAGACATTGATGCTGTGCTGCTCACACATGGGCATCTTGACCACACTGGTCGCGTGCCATTGCTAGTAAAGTTTGGTTATAATGGTCCCATTTACAGCACGCAAGAAACTTTAGAGCTTACTCAAATTATTCTGCAAGATTCTGCTCGTCTTCAAGTCGCAGATGCCGTCCGGCATAATCGAAAGCTTTGGAAAAAAGGCATGCCACCTTTCGAACCTTTGTACAGCACCGAGCACGTAGAGTTAATGAAGGAGCTAACCCGCCCAGTTAAATACAACACTCCCGTGACGGTGGCGGAAGGCATTACAGCTAAGTGGATCGAAGCCGGCCATATGTTGGGATCCGGGAGCATTGAACTCAAAATAACAGAAAAGAATAAAACAAAAACGGTAGTCTTCTCTGGTGACCTCGGCCCTCTTACTCTTCCATTGCTAAAACCATTTGATCATTTCAACAAGGCCGACCTTGTTTTCATTGAATCAACTTATGGCGACCGCGATCACAAATCGTATGATGAAACAATTAAAGAGTTTCAGCAAATAGTGCTCGAAGCCTACGAGACGAAAGCAAAAATGTTAGTACCAACTTTTGCAATCGGACGTGCGCAACAAATCATCTATCATTTGGCAGAAATGTTTCATGACAACAAGATTCCTTCATTCCCAGTCTATTTGGACAGCCCTATGGCATTGAGCGCATTCAACGTTTACCGTAATCACCAGGAACTGCTCGATGATGAATACCAGGAATTGAAAAAGAGGGGCGTGTTTCCTCTTAATGAAGATTACTTCAAGCCAAGCGCCACAGCCGATTCTTCAAGAGCACTGAATGAGATCAAAGGTCCATGTATGATTTTGGCAGGAGCTGGTATGTGCAACGGTGGCCGCATTTTGCATCACCTATCTCATAACATCAGCAATCTTAATACCCATGTACTTATCGTCGGTTATCAATCGTACGGTTCCATTGGAAGAAGGCTGGTAGAGAAAGTGGCGAAGATTTCAATTTTGGGTGAACAGAAAATTGTAAAAGCCAAAATCCATACCCTCAATGGCTTTAGCGCACACGCAGGTCAGACAGATTTGCTAAAGTGGTTCTCTTACCTCGCTCCTTCAAAGCCTAAAGTCGTGATTACACACGGTGAAGATGGTCCAAGGAAGGCGTTGGCTGAATGCATTAAAAAACAATTTAAGCTCAATTCTGTTCTTCCAAATATGGGTGAGACCATAGTTCTATAAAGAAGTTTTTTTGTCGTTGGCTCCAGAACTGATAAGGACTGAAAGCATTTGATTCTTTTTGTTTGAATAGCAAAAAAGTAACTTGCAGTATGAGAAATGTTATCTATTTCTTAGTTCTCATCTTACTTGTTGGTTTCGATTTTCGAAATGATTCAGCTATTATCCATCGGTTGTTGATTCAACCAACAAGCTCCGTTACTATCAATGGTAAGACAAACGTCAACTCGTTTCAATGCGCGATTAATAAATATACGGGAAATGACACCCTTGTACTAAGACAAGTAAAACCAGGAGTGAAACCTGTCTTCACTCAAGGTGCTGTCAGTCTTGCAGCTACAACATTCGACTGCGGAATGAAAGTAATGACGAAGGATTTTTTAAAGACGATCAATGCCTCTAAATATCCAAACATCATTATCGAATTCGTTTCCTTTGAAAAGTTGCCTCGCTATCAACCTAAGGAAGAGAGATTTCAAACTAACATGAAGATTTCGCTAGCCTCGGTCAGTCGGAATTTTGATGTTACCTGTAGCATCACGAAAGATGAAGCTGGGTATGTTCATTTAAAGGGAGGAAAGGATTTCAATTTTTCTGACTTTGGCTTAAAACCTCCAAGCAGAATGGCAGGTGCTGTTAAAGTAAAAGAGAAGCTTGAAGTGAATTTTCATTTGATTCTTTTGAGAACTGACAATACAGCAATTTCTCATTAAAGAAAGTGTATTTAAGAAGCCAAATGAAACGATTAGTCGAGAAAGTGAAACGATCGATATAAACAAAAAACCCGCGAAATGCGGGCTTTTTTTAAGAGCCCCCTGCCGGAATCGAACCAGCGACCTACTGATTACAAGTCAGTTGCTCTACCAGCTGAGCTAAGGAGGCGAAATGAGGCTGCAAAAATAATCGAAGTTCGCGGCATTGCAAATGTTTAGGCCGAAGCCTGCAACATTTTAAGCTGGTTTTTTAAATGCTTTAAATCATCTCCAGCCTGCTGAATCTTAACATTGAATTCCTCCTTAAGTTTCTCGGCATTCTTAGAACGGCCAAAAAACTCCAGGTTATTACGCAATACGGCAATGTCATTCTCTGCTTTAGCAATCTGCTTACGCAAATGGTGCTCTTTATGATGTATTTTTTTGTCTCCCTGAGGACTTTGGCGCAGGTTTGTTAGTTGTGCCTCTAAAGTTGCCGTGTCTTTCTCATGGTCACCTATTGGCAAAGAAGCTATAGCCTGGTTCAAGGCATCAGTAAATCTCTCCTTAACTGAGGT
>DASYTA010000341.1:0-6018 GCA_036002745.1 Cyclobacteriaceae bacterium
AAGGTATTCTGTCGACAATTCAACGGTATTGACAACTTCATCTTTAGATGTTGGCTTCTTGTAATAATCTTCCCAAGGTTTTGCAAATGCCTCCTCAGCTTGCTTGTGAGTAAGAAAACCCTTGAACTTAGATCCTTTAAAACCTTTCACCTGGGCTTCCGCTTCTGGCCATGTCCTATAAATTCCTGGGTGACGACCAACCCAAACAGTGTATGCCGAATTTTTCATGGTGATTTAAAACCACCCCGAAGCAATACTCCGGAGTGGATTATTCGATTAATAGTAATTAAAATGGAAGATCGTCTGTGCCGTTGTTGTTTACACCTTCGTCCGAATTAGAAAACGAAGCTGTATCACTGGCAGTACCGTCTGTTTTTGGAGAGCTGTTGTTTCCGTTCTTGTTTCCAAGAAGAGTCAAGGTATCACCAATCACTTCTGTAACATAACGGGTGATTCCATCCTTCTCCCATTGACGAGTTCGCATCTTTCCTTCTATATAAACCTGATCCCCCTTCTTAAGATATTTTTCACAGATCAAACTTTTTGAACCCCATAGACAGACTTGATGCCAATCAGTGATTTCTTTTAACTGACCCGTGGTCTTATCCTTATACTTTTCAGATGTTGCAAGCGTAAAATTTGCAACTGACCTGCCGCCTTCAAGGTGACGTACTTCCGGATCTTTGCCAAGACGACCAAGAAGAATAACTTTATTTACTCCGCTCATGATATAATTGTTTATTTAGTTACGAGTTATGATTCAATATCTACAGTTACTTTATTATCATTGATGGAATTCTCACCCAACCGGCCGGAATTTTTTTATAGTAAAAAGAAGGTGATCGTGGAGTTTATTAATCACGCTGCGATTTTTCGCGATTTACCGCTAACCTTTAATGATAGTTTCTCATTCAATGACTCACACATAGCCTTTGGAACTAGCGGGTGAACTGCGTTCCCAATAAATTTTTTTGCATCTGTTCCTGAAAGTTTTACTCCCGCTTCCCTTACTTTATTAAAATAATCCATTGGAAATCCTTGAATGGGCAACAACTCATCCTCTTTTAGCATTCGCATAAGTATATCACTGATATTGTAAAGGGCCATAAACTCTTTAATTTTTATAGTCCATTCACAATCGTCTTCATATACAGGTACAACTACTGGACCTTCCTTGCAAGTGATCAAATAGAGCGGCGCTTTATCCTGGCGAGCGACGACCACATGACATGGAGTTTCAATGGATCCGGAATTACCACCCCATGATGGATTGATTATAAAATGATTTAAACCGTTTGTTAATGAAGCGTTCGGAGCCTCAGTACTAGATCCATTATTCAAAATAAACTTTTCGGCCTTTACTAAATTATGCTTGTCGTTGGCCATAATAGTGCCAGCTGGTTGGTTGACTGATTGATGGTTAGATTCTCCCCCGTACTGCTTGTCTATAAAAAAATCGGCTTGAATGATTTTGTGTTTTGGAACTGTTGTTAATGAACCAAGTGGTTCTTCAATAGATTGATTTTGTTTGCCTTGTGAGAACTGCTGGTCAATAAATATTGCATTAACTATTGTTGGTGTATGCCCAGTTGTAATTGCGGGTGCGGGATTTTCAATACTACGACCTTCATTTCCTCCTCCTTTAACCTCTGGCTTATTACTGTTATACGTGCTTAAAAAGACCGAAATTTTAGCATGCCTTTCCTTTGTAGAGAGCGCTCCTACAGGTTCTTCAATTGAATGAGAGTTGTCGTGTTTCCCGCCGTTCACTCCATTGTATTTCGAAATAAATACAAGAGCTTGACCATCTCTGCATTTAATTGTCCCTGCTGGGCCTTCCACACTAATATTTTTCCCTTCAGGATCACCAGAATAATATTTAGAAATAAACACTTTTGCGACCTTATCACTTGCCACAACAGTTGGTGCTGGCTCATTTACACCATTACTCGTTGATGAATGGTTATAGTTTAATAGAAAATCTGCAGAAACCAACGCCAATCGATTGTTTGTTGTAATTACCGCTGCAGGTTCGTCTATACTATTATTCCTACTTTCAGGTTTACCTCCATTGTACCTTGAAATAAAGTTTTCTTTTCCGCCTGCTATGTGGCGGACACAGCCCATGAACATGCGCTGCATCGATTTTGTTGAAATTGGTTTTTTTCTATTGAATATTGATTTGCCTTCATCACTGAAGTCAAGAACATCTTTAACAGGCTTCCACTTCTTTAATGGGATTGTGGATTTTTCTGGTTTTTTTCCATGAGTAGGGATGGGCCAAGCCATCGGTAATCCATGTTTTGCGAAGCAACCGAAAAGTCGATTTCTGGACGTATAGGCACCGTGGTCCGCAGCATTTATTTGCCTCCATTCATCAAAATATCCAATCGCATTTACGGCCTCTCGCCATTGTAACCACCATATTCCTTTCGTCGCTGGATCAGGAATCCAATGAGGCGCAAAATATATTCTTGAAACTTCTTCCTCCTTTTTAGGTTCTACTGGATCGGGATCGGGATGATTATTATTTTGAGTTGATAATAACGCCAACTTTTTTTTCTTTTTGGGCTTGACTTGTATAAGTGGACAAAACTCGTAACCTTCGTTTGTAGTTCTCACTTTAGGTATTAGTGGACCCCACTCTTTGAACTCAACTACGTTTTCAATTTGAATGTAGTCAGGATCGAGATGAAGGATGTAAGGGAATAAATGGTTCGCTAAAGTTCGGCTATCCGCGTCACGACTCATTCCACCTTTTGCTTTTGAAAAGTTTGTGCACTCTAAACTCGCCCATAAAATTATTTTCGCGTGAGGGTAAAATGCTCGGTACATTTCAAGCAGGCGAAGCATTCTTTTGAACTGAGGTGTTTTGAATAAAACACCATGATCCTGAAAGCCGTATAACTTTGTAATATCCTCCTCAAAGTGAACTACTCTTTTGTTATTGATGTGATGTGAAATGATTGCCATCGGATCGTGATTAACACAGGCAACAACTTCACTCATTTTAAAGAAGGCCCTTTTATCACGAGGATGATCAATTCCATTAGCCTTTAAGAACTTGGAGAATTGTTCCCATCCACTATCAGTCATCTCGAATCCTAAAGTCGTCCCCCCCGCACCTGCGAACAAATCAATCACTATAAACTGAATGTAATCTAACTTTGAGAGAGCTGTCATAACAAAAGGATTATTAATCTTAACAACTGAGTATGTAAAGAAGCTTTTAGGAAAAGTCACAACTCCCCCAACCCCTCAAGGAAGAATTAAATTTGAAAACGTTATTCTTATTATTTTACTTTGCCTCAACTGATCGAATTAACTCGTTGATTTCGGAGGGTAATTGACGATGATATTTTAACAATAGCTTTCTCCCTAAAGCCACTTGTTTTGGAGATAGGTAGTTTTGTTCGGCTAAACTCTTACCAACCCGAACATCGATCTTATTAAATCCGGATTTGTCGCGAGAAAAGGCGCCATCACAGCTAGAAGCTAAAAGCCTAAGGCCTCTATGAATCGACTCAGTCAATTCGCCCGTAATTGTAAGACCCTTAAATTCATCATGAAATGAGTCATGTGAAATTTCTGTAAGTAGACTTTTAGGATTTACTATTACTCTACTATCATTATCAAGATGAGGAGGTGAAACGGCATTTTCTAAATCCAGCGGATCTATGCCTTCCTTTGCAATTGAACTTATTTTTTCCCCAAGAGAAACCCGTGTCACTTCCTCTGGATTGTCAAGGGCTTGTTCAATAATTTCTTGTTTTCTGATGAGTGTCCTAGCCATGCGAACATCGGTAGAACCTTCCAAAATTAAGTGCTGCACAAGAACACTATTGAGTTGGCCAATACGATGACATCTGTCTTCACATTGCGAGACATTGCCTGGCACCCAGTCTAGCTCCACGAAAACTACATGAGATGAAGCGGTTAATGTTAAACCAACACCAGCTGCAATGATATTTCCAATAAAAAGATTGACGGACGGATCATTTTGAAAGGCGTCGACAGCACGTTGGCGTTCTTCAATTTTCGTACTTCCAGTCACAACAACAGCTTTCGGGAAAGCACCTTTGATTTTATCTATAACTTCATGATGGTGAGCAAAGCAAACAACCTTACCACATTCAATAGCTGATTCCAAGTGGCTGATAACAAAAGGTATTTTAGCCATTGCAACTTCCTTTCGGATCTTCGACATTTCCTCGAAACCAACAGAGAATTCATGTTTAAAACGAGCTAGTGTACGCTTATAAGATTCTTCATCGTCCACAATAGCAAGAAGAGCCTCAGCCTGGCGATCTAACATATTCGCTTCTAACTTCGAGAAGGCTTCTCGTTCTTTTTTTAATATTCCTTTGACTTCGTCCGAACCAAGCTCGATGATTTGACGACGCTTCTTTGGTAGTTCCTTAAGCACTTCAGACTTGAGTCTTCTAACCATTATAGATCCTCGAAGTTTGTGTTGTAGTTCGTCAAGGTTGCTGGAACCTGAAGTATCCCATCCGAATTGTGTTCTATGACCGTTGCAATAACGAACTGAAAATTTAAACCAATCAGGAAAGATTGTAGGAGCAAGGTTATGGCACAATGTCCAGGCTTCAATTGGTTTATTGGTAATCGGAGTTCCAGTAAGAAATATTTTCCGTTTTGCTTGAATAGGATTTTTTTCCTTATCACCAAAAACATCAATTGTTCTCTTGGCTTTGGGATTCTTAAGATAGTGAGCCTCATCTACGATAAGAATATCGTATTGTGTCTGATGAATGTATCGATCGTGCTTTTTAAGAATGTCGTAATTAATAATTACCACGTTCGCCATTGGAAACATATCTGAGGTTGCAATTGCGACACTGAGACTCTTAACATCCCATTTCTTAAACTCACGAAGCCAGTTGATTTTCAAGGATGCAGGACACACTATAAGAACTCTCTCAATGGACGCGTCCATGTTACAGATCCCGATGGCTTGAATTGTCTTACCAAGACCCATCTCATCTGCGATCAAGGTATTGGGCCTTGACGAGCCATATGCGATTCCACCGCGTTGATACGGGAGATATGCAAGACCGGTGGGTACCGGGATTTCAATTTCCGAGTTTACTGATTGGCTTCGGTCAATATTAATTGCTTTCTCGTTCTGGTACTCTTCAAAAAAATTACGCAAATCATCCCCGGCATAGGCAGCTAACTTTATTGCAACATCAACATCCTTTGTCATCCATCTTTTTGAGTCCCTGTCCCAGGTGAAGCCTGCACCGGATGCAATGCCGCGCTCCTCATAAGAGATTTTAAGGTAAAAGGTATCGGTTTCCTTAATGAGACGAACCATTTCCGGTTCAATGGCGATGGCTTTTAATTCGTCAATACTCCTTCCAACAGCCTGTGAATGTTTATCTAAGGTCTCCTTTGCAGTATCGTCAGCACAATCGTAAAGAGCAAAAGCTTTCCCGATAGTAGTTGAACTCCATGTCCTTGTGAAATCATCCCATTTAAAGCCAAGTTTCCAGAGAATTGTCCTGTCCTTGTAGGCAGTATTCTTAACCCGAAAAATATTTGTATTGATGTCAAATGATAGAATCATACAAAGAGAGATCAAGGTGTTTACAAAATAAAAAGCGGACTCACTCACCCAACCTTAACAGAGAATCGAGGAGGGACTTTAACCCCAGTCTCTCCTTTGACAGGAGCGCATTTGTCTCTTATGCTATCCTCGACCTTCCATTACGAGCCATACTTCCAAAGGCAAATTCTCGTTGCCTGTTCTCGTAATGGGTATTTCTTCTAATCTGTTTTCAAATTGGAATTTCTATTTCTTTTTCGTGATACAAGATTTCATTATCGTCTGTTCTCCAATCTCTGGGTGTTGAGATCTGTTTTCTTTTCTCTGCAGCCGAAATTGATTTGTAGTCATTGCGGTACCTGAATTCAAAATCAAAATACTCTCGTCGGTACTCTTCAAATGATTCTTTGGATTTTGGCTTTCGAAATCCGCAGGATGTTACAATTCCC
>DASYTA010000342.1:0-6065 GCA_036002745.1 Cyclobacteriaceae bacterium
AATGAGATTTGGTAAAGCCGTTTTGTTGGCATACCAATCACCTCCTCCATTATATTTTAGTTTAGCTATCTTTAATTGAGCATTGCATGTTGTGGTTACTAAACTGGCCAGTAGGCATATAAAGGCCACAAGATTCAATCGGGAGTAGGGTTTAATGCACATTTTAACTTTTTTTTAAAGGCCTATTTTAAACCTTTGCTTGCTGGTATTGCTCAAAGCAACAAAACAAACTAAAAATCTCGATGGAAACCAAGAAAAGTGTATTCGGGTGGAAGAATGGCTCTGCGTGGGTGATATTGATGTTCGTTGTTTTGGCTTCGTGCCAGAAAGATGCAAGCGTTCTCGACTCGACCGATACGCAAAACGTGAATGCAGAATCGGCATCTTCCGCTTATTTAAGTGAAGGATCGGATGTGTCGGCTAGTGCAATTGGTGGAATGTCGGCAACTCAATATTCAGGAGGGAGAATGAATGGCCCCATTAGCGGTCTTGCCGATCGTGACGATCGCTTGAAATGTGCTGCAGTTAATTTGACTTTTACTGGCACCAGGGATAATCCATCTGGAAAAATTACCATTACGTTTGATCCAACTTGTTCTGATAAACGAGGTGTTAAGCGTTCTGGCACAATCGTAATTAATTTCAGTGGAAAGCGATGGATGCCTAATTCTTATTTCAGCATCCACTCTGATTTTTATCGCAACGATGTGCGTGTGGAAGGAATTGATTCGGTGATTACTAAATTGGATGAATCAACAACGGTTGGATATCTTCAATTTGAATCCATATTGACTAAAGGTAAGGTTACCTTTGGTGATGGTAAAACCATTACTCGTGAGCATGATATTACTCGCGAATGGTTTCGCGCTTCAGTTCCTCAGAATGATGAGTGGCATACTCTAAAGGGTGGTCAGGCGACAGGTACATGCAAAAATGGAAACACTTACCAGATGATGATCACTAAAGATTTGGTTTATAAAATTTCTTGTCTTGCCAACAAAGTATTTATTCCAGTAAGTGGCACAAAAGTTTTTACCGTGACCAATTCAACAGGATCAAAAGAATATTCCGTTGATTATGGTGAAGGCAACTGTGATAATTCAATAACTGTGACAATCAATGGAAAAGCAAAAACGATTGCAGTAAATGGTGAAGGTGACTAAACAAATTATAATAAATTAAAAATCGATTAAACCTTTTAATAATTAAATCTCTCTAAGTAATAAATAAACAATTAAACCTCTATGAAAATGAAAAACGTAACCACCATTAAAAGTCTATCAGCCGCGATGGTGGCGGGTATTTTGATTCTATCCTCATGTTCTAAGAAAGACGAAGCGTTGAATTCTGGCGATACGCAGAATGTGAATTCAGAATCGGTTTCTGATTCTTACACCAGTGAAACAGCGGATATGAGTACAGTCGTAGTAAGTAGTGTTTCTGCCACCAGGTACGGAACAACAGGAAGAGTATCCGGAGCTATTACAGGATTAGAAGCTATTGATAGCCGCTTGACAGGAGCTGAGATCACTCTTACTCCTGGGCAAGGTAGCACAAAAGATAACCCCAATGGAATAATCATTATTAATTTTGGAACAACTGGTGTGACAACAAACGGTGTTCTTCGCAAAGGAAGAATATTGATTAGTTACAGTGGAAGAAAGAATGCAGGGCAATCTGTACGGACATTGAGTTATGACGGTTACTCAAGAAACGGAGTAGCGTTTAGCAATACAATGTATTTTAGTATTACCAATAGAGGAACTCTCGGCACCTTAGACTCTACTCACTTTACTCATAGGCTCAGTGGAGGATTGTTGACCTTCCCTGATGGCTCCACTATTGTAAGAGAATCTGATTATAATATTACCCTTGAGTTTGATGCAACTACACATTTTTTAAAAACAGTTACATTGTTTGCTGACGCAGGCACAAATTCAGCCTTGCATAGCGCAACTGGAACTACCCGTGCCCTGAAAGAATACCAAATGGATATTACAGAACCTTTGGTATACAAAGTAGAGTGTCTCGCTACTAAAAATTATTTCGCGGTAAGTGGAGAAAAAACAATCAAAGTAGATAATAAAGTTACTTATACGATCGATTATGGTGATGGAACTTGTGATAATACTGTTACGATATCAGTAGGAGGCAAATCTGCAACCGTTACTGTAAACGGAGACGGCAACTAAAGAAAATGTGAGGTGGATAGGTGTGAGAGCCCTGACAGCAACGTCAGGGCTTTTTTGTTTAGCACTACCAGTTTGAATCTTTCCCTAGATAATTGGTAGCTTGCAACCGCAAATTTTTTCTAAAACATTGGAGATGAAAGTTGTTGATATGAAGAGACTACCTGTGGTCATCGTGGTGAGTGTAATTATGTTAGCGTCTTGTTCAAAAAATGATGAAAAACTTAATTCAACAGAAGTCGAAATCGTAAGTTCAGAATTACTTTCCGAAGCTTGTGTTGCCGAGACATCTGAGATGGGTTTTGTGATTTTAAACACGCTTAGTGATTCACAGCTTGGCACAGCACTGGCAACAGAATCAATTCCAAACTTTAGTCTAATCGACAGCCTTTTGATGGGAGCAACGTTTGCAGTTTCTGGCACGGGTGGTTTGGATAATCCCCAAGGAGCAATTACAATCGATTTTAAATCAACAGGCACTACTGATCGTAATGGTGTCATCAGAAAAGGTATAGTAACTATTAATTACTCAGGTAGAAGGTGGGCTGTCGGATCGTCGCGCACAATTTCTTTTTCAGGCTATTCCAGAAATAATGTGAAGCTCGCGGATACTACAACCTATACGATAACTGTGAAAGATTCATCTAAAACTGCACTTGATTTCCATCATGTGTTGAAAAGTTGCGTTTTGACTTTTCCTGATCAGAGATCTTTTTTTAGGGAGGCTGACTTTAATTCTCGGGTAAATTTTAAATTAAAGACCACTACTCTTTATGCCAATGACACTTGTGCAGTAGGAAGAACTCGATATGGAGAAAGTTTTTTCAGTTTTATAACTGACTCCATTGTTTATAGACCTCAATGTATTGGCGCAAAAATGTATCTGCCGAATAAAGGTAATAAGAACATTACTGTGGGATCATCAACCTATGCCGTCACCTACGGCAGTACACTAACTTGTGGTCGCACTGTTGGTGTCATAGCGGGAGACAAAGCAGCCACAATAACGGTGAACTCTGACGGAAATTAAGATATAACAGGAACAAAAGACGGTCTGAGGTCAAGGGCTTTTTTGTTTGCGTTCTGTTCCCGTATTTGCGTAAAATTATTTTTTATGCGCCAGTACCTTGAGTTGATGCAGGAGATTTTGGATAAAGGTTCTATTAAAACAGACCGCACCGGCACGGGTACAAAATCGGTATTTGGCCGCCAACTTCGCTTCGATCTATCGAATGGCTTTCCTTTGGTAACTACGAAAAAACTTCACCTCCGCTCTATTATATATGAGTTGCTTTGGTTTTTGAAAGGCGAGACCAACATCAAATACTTGAAAGACAACAAAGTGACCATTTGGGATGAGTGGGCAGATGAAAATGGAGATTTGGGGCCGGTATACGGAAGCCAGTGGAGAAGCTGGCCAGCACCTGGAGGAAAAAAGATCGACCAAATTGCTAATGTCATTCAGCAGATTAAAACTAAACCTGACTCCCGAAGGCATATCGTTTCTGCCTGGAATCCAGCTGAAGTGGATAACATGGCCCTTCCTCCTTGTCACGCGCTATTTCAATTTTATGTAGCCGACGGGAAACTCTCTTGCCAGCTGTATCAACGAAGCGCCGATTATTTTTTGGGCGTTCCATTCAATATCGCCAGCTATGCTTTGCTATTGGAGATGTTCGCCCAACAATGTGATTTAATTCCAGGTGAATTTGTTTGGACGGGTGGCGATGTGCATTTGTACTCTAACCATTTTGAACAAGCCAAACTCCAGCTTTCACGCGAACCTTTTCCTTTACCGAAATTGATCATTAAAAGAAAACCAAGCTCAATTTTCGAATATGAATTTGAAGATTTTGAAATAGTAAATTATCAATCACATCCGTCTATCAAAGCGCCTATTGCAGTTTGACTTAATCTAAACCTAATTAATCTTGTCTCATGGTACATTATAATCCTAAAGTTTGGCTTGATCTGATTTTTCATTCTTATGGCAAGCAGGTGATGAAAACTCTTTTGCCTGCATTGCTGTTCATGGGAATATTTTCTTCAGTGATATGTTACATTTTCTTGGAGCACATCGAGCCTAACCATTTTCCATCATCCACTAGTGCACATTCTCTACTAGGTATAGTACTAGGTTTGTTCCTTGTCTTTCGAACCAATTCAGCCTATGACAGATGGTGGGAGGGAAGAAGGCTTTGGGGTGGCCTGGTGAACAGTACCCGAAATTTGGCTTTGAAGCTAAATGCAATTCTTCCTAAAGAATCGGCCGATCGTAAATGGTATGCTCAAATGATCAGCAATTTTGTTTTTGTTACAAAAGAAAGTTTGCGCGATAGTGTTGATTATACAGAATTAGAGTTCACCGATGATGAAGAACTCAGGCAACTAAAAAAGGTTGCACATAAACCAAATTGCATTGCGAATGCGCTCTATAAAAGAACAGAAGGTCTCTTTAAATCAAACACTATAACTGGGTTTCATTTAACTAATCTTGATAAGGAGTTAAAAGATTTTATTGATCTGATGGGCGCTTGCGAGCGGATTAAGCGAACACCGATTCCTTATTCTTATACGATGTATATCAAGAAATTTATTTTCATATACATCATTACGTTGCCTTTCGGATTTATCACAACGTTTGGGTATTTCACTATCCCCACAGTGATTTTGATTTCCTACATATTGCTCAGCGTTGAGTTGATCGCTGAGGAAATTGAAGACCCGTTTGGAAAGGACATTAATGACTTACCTACGGATGAGCTTTGTCAAAAGATCAAGGCAAACGTGCAGGAGATTCTGCTCTAAGCGTAAAGATCAACTCTCTTTTTTAAAATCAGAGTCAAGGATTTTGTCCCACAATACTGAACTCACTCCGTATCCTTTATTAGGCTCTTGATAATGATGACGCATGTGATGTTGCTTCATCTTCTTCAACAAAGGATTTTGAATCGAAAGGTGATGAAAAGCGTAGTGCGACATATCATAAATAAGATAGCCAATTAAAAAAGATGCAAAAAAAGCAGGCATCCATGTTGCTGGCAGCACACTTCTAAACAAAAAATAAAACCCGAGAGCTAAGGGAATACTAACGGATGGAGGTAGCACAAGGCGGAGTCGGTCATTTGGATAATCGTGATGAACTCCGTGAAAAATAAAATGAAGGCGCTTACCCCACGTTGAATCTGGCACATAATGAAATACGAAACGGTGCATAATATATTCAGTAGCGGTCCAGGCGAGCAATCCGCTTCCAAAGCTTAAGAAGAACGTCAATAAGCTGAAATTTTGCAATGTTATTGCTTGCCATAAAAAGTAAAGGATAACTGGTATGAAAATGAAAAGCGGAACGCTAAAATGCACCTTGGAAACAGACTCTAACAAGTCGCTTTTGAACATGCGGGAAGAGTCTTTTGAATCAGAAACGAAGTTTTTCATACCGCAAATGTAATTTGAAACTTTCAGAAACGTTCAAATTTGTATATTCGCAATACTAAAATTCCTCAGAATTATGAAAGCCAAGTGGGTGATTGCAATGGCGGTTTTGGCAGGTTGCCAAAAGAACGAAGTGGTTTCAGATTTTACTGGAAACCAGGCCTCTTATGGTTTGGTTCAAGCCTCGCAGTATGCAGTGAGCGGGACAGTTACTTTTAAGGAAAGAAAAGATGGAGCAACAACTGTGTTAGTTCAATTAAAAGGCACAGATGGCACAACGCAGCTTCCTGTGCACTTACACCTGGGCGATGTAACATCAAATGGTGCATTAATAGCGGCTGTTTTAACACCAGCTACAGCCAAGACAGGAACGAGCGAAACCATTATTTCGCAACTGGCTGATCAGACAAAAATATCCTACAAAGATTTATTAAAGCTTTC
>DASYTA010000343.1:0-5964 GCA_036002745.1 Cyclobacteriaceae bacterium
GTAGCGTTTTCAAGTTATCACAACGATGCTAAGGGGCAGGTATTCGTATTTTTCATTATGGCGGTAGCTGCGGCCGAGGTTGCTGTAGGCTTGGCTATTCTGGTAATGATGTATCGAAATACAAAATCAGTGGATATTAATATTTTGAATCGTTTGAAAGGATGAGCTATAGTTTAATCATAACGCTGATTCCCATTCTGCCCTTATTGGGTTTTTTGCTAATTGCTCTCAATGGAAAAAGATTAGTGCGTGGATTTGCAGCACTCATTGCTTGTGGATCAGTTTTTACTTCATTCGGATTTTCGTTGGCGTTGTTCATTAAATTATTGAGTGGTGCAGAACCTTTCCAAGTAACATTGTTCAATTGGATCAGTGCTGGAAGTTTCAATGCGACTATTGGATTTCTTATCGACCCTCTTTCATCTTTGATGTTGTTGATCATCACTGGTGTTGGTTTCTTAATTCACGTTTATTCCATCGGCTACATGCACGATGATGAGGGGTTCAATCGCTTTTTCTCTTATCTCAATTTGTTTGTGTTCTTCATGTTACTATTAGTAATGGGTAGCAATTATTTGTTGATGTTTGTTGGTTGGGAAGGAGTGGGGCTTTGTTCGTATTTATTAATTGGCTTCTGGTTCAAGAATCAGGACTATAATGACGCAGCGAACAAGGCATTTATTATGAACCGTATTGGTGATCTTGGATTGATCATCGGAGTAATTTTAATTTTTATCAATTTCGGAAGTGTTAATTATTTAGAAGTTTTTCCTAAAGCAGAATTAGGCAGCTCTTCAACATTGACATTAATCACCATCTTACTTTTCATTGGAGCGATGGGGAAGAGCGCGCAGATTCCTCTTTACACCTGGCTTCCGGATGCGATGGCTGGCCCAACTCCAGTATCAGCATTGATCCACGCAGCTACGATGGTTACTGCTGGTGTGTACATGGTTGCCCGCAACAATATTCTGTATTCACTTTCTCCAATTTCGCAAGAACTTGTTTTGATTGTTGGATTAGCAACTGCACTTTTTGCAGCGACAATCGCTTTGGCTCAAAATGATATCAAGAAGGTTTTAGCATATTCAACAGTAAGCCAGTTGGGATTGATGTTTGTTGCTCTTGGTGTTGGAGCTTATGCTTCCGGGATTTTTCACATGGCGACGCACGCATTCTTTAAAGCTTTGTTATTCTTAGGAGCGGGTAGTGTGATCCATGCTTTGCATGGTGAACAAGATATTCGAAACATGGGTGGCCTTCGCAAGTATATTTCAATTACTTATCTCACGTTCTTAATTGGTGTGCTCGCTATTTCAGGAATCCCACCTTTCGCGGGTTTCTTTTCTAAAGATGAAATCTTGGCGAAAGCATTTGAAGAAAATCAGATTGCCTGGGGAGTTGCAGTTGTTGCTTCATTGCTAACGTCCTTTTACATGTTCCGCTTGTTGTTTCTTGTTTTCTTTGGAAACGAACGAGCGAGCGCAGACAAAATGCATCATATTCACGAGTCACCGAAGAGCATTACGATTCCTTTAATTGTTCTTGCTGGGCTAAGCACCGTTGGTGGTTTTATGGGCGTTCCAGAAGTTATGGGTGGTTGTAACTGGGTAAGTAATTTTCTATCTCCAGTATTTGCTAAATCGTCTGAACTTAAATTAGAACATCATCTTGAACATTCCACTGAATTGATGTTGATGGGGACAATCGTTCTATTAACATTAGTAATGATTGGAGTTGCTTACGTGAGATATGTAAGCAAAGCGCATGTGCCTGCGGCTGAAGGAACATTGAGTGGAGTTCATAAAGCTGTTTATCACAAATATTATGTCGACGAGATTTATGATGCAGTGATTGTAAAGCCTTTGTACTGGTTCTCAAAATTATTTGACATCATCATTGAGAAGTCAGGAATTGATAGAGTAGTGAATTTGGCAGGTGAAGCGGTTTACGACTGGAGTAGGGTTTTCAGATTGATGCAAAATGGAAGTTTGGGACTCTACATTTTTGTAATGGTAATCGGAGTTATTTTAATTATAGCATTTTCTTATACGCGCTGATTGACTTTATGCTAACTGCAATTTTAATATTACTTCCTTTGCTCGTTTCAAGTGCGATTGTCGCGCTAAAGCCTTCGATGGCTAAATTTATTGCATTCGCTACTTCGTTTGTGCTGCTTGTTATTTCTGTAATCGCCGCATTCCATTTTGATAAAACGATGGCTGAGGCGCAGTTCGCGGTGGATTGGCCCTGGATAACATCTCTAGGAATTAATTTTTCAGTGGGCATGGATGGTATAAGCTTGCTGCTTGTACTGTTGACGACCATATTGATGCCTGGAATAATTTTGTCTTCTCTCAGAGATGAATCGAAGTCGTCTGCATTTTACAGTTTGATTTTATTGATGCAGTCTGCCCTGATTGGCGTGTTTACTGCAAGAGATGGATTTCTGTTTTACATTTTTTGGGAAGTGGCTCTCATTCCAGTTTACTTCATCTGCCTTGTATGGGGAGGTGAGAACCGCGGAAGAATTACCTTGAAGTTTTTCATATATACGTTAACGGGAAGTTTGCTGATGCTTGTTGCGTTAATCTATTTATACTATCAAACTCCCGACTCACACACTTTTGCAATTCAAGCTTTGTATAGAGCTGGGCATGCTTTAGGAGAGTCACAACAAGTCTTTGTCTTCGTCGCTCTATTTCTGGCTTTCGCAATTAAAATGCCGGTGTTTCCATTCCATACTTGGCAACCCGATACCTACACTGTAGCTCCGGTGCAAGGAACTATGTTGTTGAGTGCGATCATGCTGAAGATGGGAATTTATGGCGTGATCCGTTGGCTAATTCCCACAGTTCCAATGGCAGTAATCCTCTGGGGTCCTGTTGCACTTGCACTTTCCGTCATCGGGATTGTTTATGCATCGTGTATTGCTATCGTTCAAAAAGATTTCAAACGCTTAATTGCTTATTCATCGATCGCACACGTAGGGTTGATTTCTGCAGGACTATTCACTCTTAGCGTTGTAGGTATGCAAGGTGCGATGATTCAGATGCTAAGTCATGGTATTGTAGTTTTTGCCATGTTCTATATTGTTGAGATCGTTTTTGAAAGAACTAAAACACGTGATCTTTCGCAGCTTGGAGGAATCAGGAATGTTGCTCCCCTTCTTGCGAGTGTATTTGTTGTCGTCATGTTAGGCAGTGTGGCATTGCCACTGACCAGTGGATTTGTTGGAGAATTCCTTTTGATTAATTCATTGATCCAATACAAACTGTGGCTTGGAGCCGTAGCCGGACTAACCATTATTTTGGGTGCGGTGTATATGCTCCGAACATTCCAAAAGTCAATGTCAGGAGAAACGAACGGAGTTACAGCTTTGCTTACTGATTTAACTTACCATGAGCGATTGGTACTTTACCCTGTTGTTATCTTGATTATTGTTATAGGTATTTATCCAGGACCGCTTCTCGGAATTTCTGAGGCGGCCGTTAGTAATTTACTTTCATTGTACTCAGATATATCAGCTTCTGTAAAATAACATGAACGCATTTTTTGTCATTTGTGGAATCGGAGTTTTCTCACTGCTTGCAGAAGTCTTTAATTTAAAGAAGTGGGTGACGGTAGTATCATTTGCGGGATTGATTCTTGCGGTAGGTGTGCTGATTAAAGATTGGAGCGCCATCAGTTATTACTACCATGGCATGTTGTTCTTCGATCGTTTTGCAATTGCTTTTACGTGCCTCATTCTAGTTATTTCTATTTTTTGGTATTGGATGTCTGGTGATTTTTTTAAGGGCGAAGCGCATCGTACTGATAAATCAGCCTTAGTATTTTTTGTGATTGCAGGTGCTATAATGATGGTAGCATTTAACAACATGGCCGTACTTTTCCTTGGCATCGAAATATTATCGGTTTCATTATATGTATTAGCAGGAAGCGATAAAGAGAATTTGTTCTCAACAGAGGCAGCTTTCAAATATTTTTTAATGGGTTCCTTTGCTACAGGTTTTCTACTCTTCGGCATGACACTAGTTTACGGTGTAACAGGCTCATTTAACATTCCAGCAATAGCCAATTTTATTACTACACATCCTATACCACTCAGAATTTTTTATGTTGGTATATTGATGATGATGGTGGGATTAGCATTTAAAATTTCAGCAGTTCCATTTCATACCTGGGCACCTGATGTTTACGAAGGATCACCAACGCCAATCACCGCATTAATGTCGACTGTGGTGAAGATTGGTGCGTTCGCTGCTTTTGTAAAAATATTTTCAGTTTGCTTCGGTCATTTTGATTACTCGCTGGTTTACTTTGAACAGGGAATCATGATATTAACTCTTGTAGTTGCAAATATCACTGCGGTGTACCAGGCTAATGTTAAAAGAATGCTAGCGTATTCGAGTGTTGGTCAGATCGGTTATTTACTTCTGGCATTCAGTTCTGATAATATGCATTCATCGGGAATTATTTTCTATTATCTCACGGCCTATACGGTTGCATCAATTCTTGCATTTACAGTTGTTCAGATCATCGAGACCAATAAAGGAAGCGCCAACATTGTTAACTTTCAAGGTCTTCTTAAAAGCAATCCATTGATGGCTATTGCTATGACAGTGGCCATGCTTTCGCTAGCCGGGATTCCGCCTATGGCAGGATTTTTTGGTAAGTATCTAGTATTTACCCTTTCTGTGAGCAAAGGTTTTGTAGCCTTTACAGTCGTTGCTGTCGTTACTTCGTTGATAGGGGTGTACTATTACTTTAAGCCGATCGTAGCCATTTATCAATCTTCTGGGCAGCCGATTTTGATCTCTAAATCCCAAAAGGCTCTCCTGATCATTTTGATATTCTTGAACCTCCTGGCAGGCCTTGCTCCAGACTTGGTTCGGCTCTTCTGAGGCTAATTTTCCAGTCAAATTCTTGAGCGCAACGGATTGCGCTTCAAGAAAAATGTAATATCTTCATATCAAAAAAATTGACTTATGGGAAAGGTTAAAGATATTCTCGATAGCAAGGGTTATTTAGTTCATTCTGTCGCTCCTGACACTACAGTCTATTCTGCAATTGAGCAAATGTGTCAGAAAAACATCGGCGGGGTGCTCATTATGGAAAATGATATGCTTGCAGGGATTTTTACTGAGCGTGACTACGCCAGGAAATTAATTTTAAAAGGCAAATCTTCTAAGGAGACAAAAATAAAGGAGCTAATGACGGCTAATCCAATTGCAGTTTCCCCTCAAACCACCATTGAAGAATGCATGGAGATCATGAGTGATAAACACATTCGCCATTTACCTGTCTTAGATGGAACAAAGGTACTGGGAATGATTTCAATTGGAGATGTGGTTACTCAGGTTATCCAGGAGCAAAAGTCGATTATAGCCCATTTGGAAAGTTATATATCTCAGTAATTTAAAATCTGCTGTTCTTAAACTCAATCTTCTTTTGCTTCACATTTTTTTCGAGTAAGTGAAGCAGAATTCCGTCTTTCAAACCTACATCGGGAACTAGAATACTTTGGGCATGTGCCCACTCCATTACTTTGATGTAGATGTCGCTGGCTGGGACAATTACATCTGCACGATCGGGGTTCATTTGCAGTTCGTATATCCTTTGCTCTAAAGAAAGACTATCGATCATCTTCTTGGTCTCTTTCACTTTCTTTATTGACAAGGCTTGGCCAGGTTTCTTTTTTGCCAGCTCAAAAATCTTGCTGATGTTTCCGCCTGTTCCAACGGCTGTCACCTTACCAAATTCTTTTTTAACATTGTCTTTCACCCACCTTTCCATATCTGACCACATCACTGGAGAATCGTGATGTTCAAGAATGCGAACCGACCCAACTTTGAATGATCGCGTTTTTATTTTCTTTCCTTTTGCAAAGAGATTTAGTTCAGTACTTCCACCACCCACATCAATGTGTAAATAGGTTTCATTTTGAAGATATGACGCAATGGC
>DASYTA010000344.1:0-3047 GCA_036002745.1 Cyclobacteriaceae bacterium
TCTGCATATTTGTTGCAGGTAATCCTGGAGACAGTGGAGATATCAACTCCGGAGTAATCGGTGATGTTCTTTAAAATCATTGGCTTCAAACAGCTAATCTCTCCGTTTCTAAAATAGTCAAACTGAAACTCAATGATAACCCGTAATACTTTTTTCATGGTGATTTCGCGTTGATGAATTGCATCAACAAACCATTGGGCCGAATCAAGTTTACTTTTCAAATATTGCAAAGTTCTCTTATCAGTCTTGTTTTGTTTAGTTAATTCATTGCTTATCGACTGATTGACAAATAAAGTGGCAGAGCGCTGATGGTAAAGAGTTATTTCATAGCCATCACCGTTTTTTCTAACAATGAAATCAGGAATGACCGTTCCATTGGCACCATGCAGATCGATTTCAGTTATCGGCTTTAACTTGCAAGTTCGTATCAATTGCAAAATTATTTTTAACTCGTGCTTGTCTATTTTGAGAATGTCTGTAATTTTCTCTGTGTTATGATGGGTGAAATTGATAAAGTAATTTTCCAGCAGGCAAATGGCTTTTTTTACATCTGGAATTTTTATATTCATCCTATTAAGTTGAAATAGGAGATATTCCCTGATCGTAAAACAACCTAAACCTCCAGCTCCGAACTCCTTTACAGTGCATCTTATTTTTTCTATATCCTGTGTGCTAACCACTTTTAATTTTCGAAAGGAATAGTCATCCGTAATTTCTTCGAGACTTTGATCAAGCATTCCGCTGTCATTCAAAGAATCTATCAGATAGTCTGCTATTTCAAGTTCATTTTCATTTTTTAAAATAAACCGGGCTTGTTCTTTAAGGTCTTGTCGAAAATCGTAACGATCAGCGATTGGAATTTGAGGTAAGCCTTGTTCAGATAGATAGTTATTATGCTCCAGCTTATAATCAGGTATATCATCGTATTGATATTCATCTTCATCCTGATAATCCTGAATGGTTTCTTTTGTTGGTTCTTCGTTGTTATCAGAAATCAGATTTTCCTCCAATAATGGATTTTCGTTGAGCTCGTCCCGAATACGTTGCTGAAGCTCTGTACTTGTAAGATGAAATAATTTTAATAACTGTATCTGCTGAGGCAGAACGGTAGAATGCTGGAGTTGCGACTTGACTTGGTGGATCATCAATTTGTGCTTTTTACAGGAGTGTACATCCTTGCAAATCAAGCGCCAACAAATTGATAACAAAGTATCGGGTTAAAATCAGCCTGGCGGCATGTAATTCCCTTTGACTGTAATCTTCTAGTTAATGTGCGAATCGTATTTTCGTTTTATGTAGAAATCATTCTACGTTAAATGAAAACCAGTTTATAGACGGGGGAGTTATAATAAATTTGTTCTGGTTCATGGGTGTCCAGATTTTCACAGATGACCAGGCGTTCAGTGAGTTTTAGCTCATCAAATTTGTATTGAGTTTTGCTTAGAGGCTTTCTGAAAATATCGCCAGGCTTGAGAAAACTAACAAGCTGTTCGACAGAGTTCACAATTTGAGTTCCCATTATTTCCGTTCTTGGTTGCATTCGTATTGGTTTATAGTTTTGAGTGTCTAATACTATAACTACCTACTACTAAACCTCTGCATTTTTTCCATCAGTTCCTTCTGATTTTAAAGAAGATGCTAGGTTGCTAAGCTGTTCCTTTCCATCAGTGATCAAGTTGCTTAACTTTTTGGTCCAGTCACCTGCAGCGTCCTTAATATTTTTACGAATGTCTTCTCCCTTTTCAGGAGCAATCAACATGCCGATAAATACACCTGCTGTTGCTGCTGCAATAATTCCAAGAAGAATGCTGCCCGAATTTTTCATATATCAATTTGTTTTAGTTTAATACAATAGTTTAATCATGAAAATGTTGTGCCACGGATTGCATTTTTAATATTCGCTACCTGTGTTAGGTCCCATAAATCCTGCCCAGTAGGTATAAGTTTGTTGCATGTCATGCGCATTGGTTTCAGGCCAATGATTCTTATCAAAGCCAGGCGCTCTTTCTAAAACTTCTCTGCTTTGATCCAGAATGAATGCCTTCTTCTTTTCATCTACTTCCAATAACCTTAGCGGAATGGCAAAGTACTTCTCGCCGATTCCAAGAAAGCCTCCATACTCAACAATGAAGTAATCAATTTTTCCTACTTCTAGATTAATCATGATGTCTTTAATCTCTCCCAATTTCTCGTCATCGCGATTATAAACTTTGTCTCCTATGATTGAAGATGCCGTTAAGTGTAACAGCGGAGTGTTCGCATGTCTTCCTCCATGATTTTCTCCCGATGCATTGTCTTTTAATAAAGTATTCATGACAGCTTTAGATTTAATTACTGTATACAAAAAATCAAGCCATAAAATAGCTGACTGTAATTTTATGTAATAGTTCTTAAAAATAGTTGAGCACGATAACCGTGTACAATTCTCTACACAGTACTGGGCTTTATGAGCCTAAACACGAACGTGTTCAAGTTTTTGTAAATCCAGTACGCGCAGGGTTTTTCCAGAAATTTCTATAAGGCCTTCGTCTTTGAAATCTGAAATTGTTCTATTTAATGATTCGGTAGTGGTTCCCACCATACTTGAAATATTTTTGCGAGTAACACTAATGGACGAGGTATTTTTGTTGGCAACATGAGCTCCGTTGAGCCTTATCAGAGCATTCGCGACACGCTGCCTTACGGATTGATAGGCGATCTCAATTAAGGAATTTTCTGTCTCGTAAAGATTACTTGAGAGCATTGAAATAAACTTTCTTGCAATTTCTTTGTTCGTGTAGATCATGGTAAGAAAGTCTTGTTGTGGAATCATATAAATTTCGGCTTCTTTCAAGACGACAGCTGTTTCGTTGTTGGGCTTGTTTTCGAGGAGCGGGAGAAAGCCGATAAATTCGCCTTCCCGGTGCAATCCCGTAATCAACTCTTTTCCATCGGGGTTAGACTTGTACGTTTTTACTTCTCCGTTTGATATAAAGTAGAGAAAATTGGGTTGTGCTCCTTCCATGAAGACAAAATCTCTTTTCTTGAATTTTCGAGATAGTCGTTGG
>DASYTA010000345.1:0-3276 GCA_036002745.1 Cyclobacteriaceae bacterium
AGACAATTCATGTCACCGCACAGACGATCAGTCATCCTCCTACCCCATGTACACTTAAGTATGACAGTGTGTTGAACAGATCCTACTATGTGACCGCCGACAAAATGCCGGCCTTTAAAGGGGGAAGAGAAGAAATGATGCGAATCGTAAAAAATAAATTAAAATGGTCAAGTGGACATTGTGATATTCAAGGGACAGTTTTTGTCTCATTTATAATAGAGTCAAGCGGACAACTCACAAGTAAAAGAATTGTAAAGGGACTTAACGGCGCTGAAGGCTGTGACGCGAACAAAGAGGCGTTAAGAGTAGTAGACTTTTTAACTTCATGGACACCGGGACAATGTGGCGGAAAGAATGTAGCTACCCTATTTATAATCCCCGTGAAATTTAATTTGACAGACTAAACGACCTCGGCTTTAAAGCAATGCCGAAATAACTTTCAGCGCTGTAGTCTTTAATGTTAATACACTAGATAAAATCTTAACCTCTACTAAATGTGGAATTATTGTTGCATTTGGTAACGAACCATTACCATGAAGCAACATGAATAAACAAACGACGGCCACCAATACACCTGCAACAATAAACGAAGAACGCTTCTGGGTTATTATTTGCATCGTATTTTCTGAGAATTTGGCTTGCGTTTTCATAGTGCAGCGTGTTTTATGATGTAAATAACGCCACAAGTACCCTGCAAGACCATAGCAAAAAGGCAGGCAACAGCCGACAGTAGGTGAATGCCGATGCCGGGTAGGTGAACGCCCCCTGACGAAATCATTATTACTTTATGAAAACTCCCCATTTCTGTCTTGAGAACAATGTGCAAAGCCATAAGTTTGAAACATGGAAATTTTCTCCAAAGAATTGCGAAACAAACGCTTGCAGAAAATGCAGCGGTTGCTTGATGTTGCCTAGTTTTAAAATCTTCTACATCTTTGCTTCACAACCTTATAAAATCCAACTCTTTTTTTCATGAAAGAAATTTTTAAAAACAGTTTCTCACGTATTTTTTACGATGAAGCACTCGACACCCTTTTTCTTGAATACACTAACAGAGTGCCCAATGATGAGCAGTTCATAGCAGTGAACCAGGCGGTGTTGGATACGTTCGTTAAACTGAAGACACAAAAGTTTGTGGCAGATATCCGCAAGATGGGTATCATCAGTGTATCATCGCAAACTTGGGTGGTAAACAATTTACTTCCGGGAATGCTCAAGCATCTCAAAGGAAAGAAGTTGTATCATGCACAGTTTCTGGATGCTTCCGAGATTATGGCTAAAGTGTCAGCGGGAAATATTAAGAATAAATCAGAGCAGGTAGCAAAAGATTTTGAAGTAATGCAATTCTCAAAGGAGGACGAATTGAAAAATTATCTTAAAGGCGTGCCATCTGCATAGTCCTTCTTGTTGTTGGTCTTATCCCACCTAAAAGATCTGCATGAAAATTTCTCTCTTCTTGATCTTTGCAATTCTCTTCGGATGCCAACATCGTCATCCAGCAAACAACAGCGCCCAAATCGTTCTCAATAGTCACAGTCAAATCGAGAGCTTTGACATTTCTTATGATGACAGGAACGTGCTCTTATTAAGCAACAGTAATGGTAACACAGGCATTTTTGAAATAAACATCGAAGGTCAGTCTCCAAAGTGGATCCTTAAGCCCCCAGCCAACGAGATTTTGTCTAGCCCTCGATACTCTCCGGATGGGAAAAAGATTTTATTCATAAAGCATAAAAGAACAAGCATTTCGGAAAGCATTGTTTGTATTGCCAACCGGGATGGCACCAACGTACAAGAACTGACACCAGGTGATGAGCTTGTCACTGAAGCAATATTTTCAGATAAGGGCGGTGCCGTGCTGTATTGTTCTTCAAAAAAATATAAAAAATACAATAAGAGCAGGACGAAGGTCTACACCGAGACACGTGGGCTCGACATTTATAAAATCAATCTAAGCAACAAAGAAGATACACTTCACACCAATATCAATGCCGTGGGAATCGACAACCTCACAGAGATCAGCGAACGATATGTTTTGTTTCATGTGACCGCAGGCAACAAAAGCGGCGTCTTCTCCTTTGAAAAAGATAAACCGGAGCGAGTCATGAGGATATTCCCTGCCAATGGCACTGAAGAATCTAATCTGTTGATCAATCCAGGGTTCGCGCCCGAGAATTTCATTTTATTTGTTGCGCAACCTAGGGTGTACGCCATGGATATGAGTTCTCAAAAGGCCGAGCTCATCTATGAAACAAAAGGAGATCATTTGATTCAGATGATCAAAGGTTTTCACGGAAAATCCATTGCGATGATAAAAAGGTTTGATGAACCTAAGCTCCTCTCTCTCAACATCAATGGCGCAGAAGTGAAATCAATCGATATCGAATTCCCCAAATAAGTACTTGCGCCACTTGGTAATATGATCAATTAGCAAAATCAATTCTAGTCACCAATAATTGGCATTCTACCAATATGGTTTTGATTGCACTGTTCACCTACCAGAAAGTTGATGAGCGAACGCATCGAGATAGAAGTGCTAATCATCTTTTCATTGCTAACTTTTAAGTCTCCTTCTTTCTTAGTCATTTTTATTTCTGTAGCGTGAACTAATGTCCATTCCAAATCTGATGCAGCGAGTACGTTGGCTTGCTTTCGTTTATCGCGAAACGGTCGCCAAAGTGTAAGCGGCACAATGAAGCGTCCGAAAAATCCGCCATCATGGCCAAAGATTCCTGCCGACGAAAGACATATTATTCTTTTCACGCAGTGGTCCTCCATGGCCATGATAATATGTTGAGTGCCCATGGAATAGACCTGGGTTATTTTGTTTCCCCAGGTGCCAATGCAAACATAAACCAGTTGCGTGCCTTGAACGCATTTCTCAACGGCTTCGTAGTCAAACACGTCTCCTTCAATGACATTTGCGTTTGGATGAGAATAATCGAATTGCCTATAACACAGATATTACGGCCCTCACTCCAACCATCGTTAACACGGGCAAAGATATTAGCCCTGCTTCGGGAACAGCACAAAATTTTACTACTCCAATTAATTATACTGTAACTGCCACCGATGGTACCACCCAGGTTTATACTGCAAGCGTGGAAGTGTTGCCTATCAATATTACGGCAATCAATTGGAAGACGGCTAGTTCACTTTTGGCAACTACTATTACTTATAGTTTAGCTTCATCCGGCAAGAACATATTCTTTGACAATCACGATGGGCTTTATGTCTCCAAAGACTATGGAAGTACATGGAACAAGACGTCCGGAC
>DASYTA010000346.1:0-9679 GCA_036002745.1 Cyclobacteriaceae bacterium
GAGTTTCAAAAGCTGGTTCGGGGTGAAAAGCAATTTCCTTTACCAGGTTTGCCCGATGTAATTGCATCAATGCGATCTGTTCCATACAAAGATGGAAAAGTGAAGGGAGAGCAAGGCGAATCTTATATCGAGTTAGTCAAGTTCACAACACAAGGCCCTGAGATTGAAAGTATGAATTGTTATGGCGCATCCAACAAACCGGAAAGCGAACATTATGCTGACCAGGCAGAGATGTTTCTTCAACAGAAAACTAAACCGATGACTCTTGATAAGAAGAAAGTCTACGCTGAAGCTAAGCGAGTCTATCATCCTGTTCAGGATTTGAAGTAGGCATTGATCTTTAGCGATTGCTGTTTACTTGTTTTTTTTCTTTACAAGTAAAAGTATTTCAACTCGCCTGTTTGCTTGGTGAACAGATTCATCGCAGTTCTCATGCTCGGGACAATACTTAGCAAGCTGCGATTCGCCAAAGTAGTGAGTGGCAACCCTTTCTACTTCGATACCTTCATCCACCATTTGCCGGGCTACAAAAAGAGCGCGCTCCTGCGATAATCCGAAATTGTAGGTTTCGCTTCCGCGTATATCAGTGTATCCATTAACAATGGCACGATAAGATGGATTTTTAACAAGTTCGCTTATCGCATTGCTGCGAAGGCGCGCAAGCTGATCATTCAGTAACTCAAACTTATCAAACTCAAAATTGACCGTTGCTATTTTGATAACCGAATCCGCTGAATTCAACTCTTTTGAAATCTCCGGAAGTTTGTACTGATCGTTAATAGCTTGCTCCAACGGAACCTTCACGTCTTTTTTATATGCTGAGATAAATGCTTGGTTAACATTCACCTCGTTTAGCGTTTGTCGAGCAACAAAATAATTAGATGTCTCCAAGAGATAATATTTGTATTTCCCGTCTTCCTTAAACGAGTGGACTTCTTTGTCGCCTTGGTATATTTTTTTTAGATGATTTTCATTTAAAGGAGTTTCGGAAGCTGCGATTTGCAGCCTATAGGAGAAGTCATCGCGAGCGGCAATATCATGAGAAGGTTTTTTTACTCCTGTGTTGTCAGTTGTCTTTACATCAGCAGGAGACTTTGTTGGCGTGCTCGGAGTAGGTGAAGGAGTAACTGCAACTTGTTTTTCTTTGCTTACTTCTATCGAGTCAGTGATCTTTTTGTCGGTCACTTTTGCAGGATCAATTGCTTGAGCATTTACCTTGTCGACCGATTTATCGGTGTTATTAACAACAGATTTATTTTCCGCTGTTGCGATTTGTGTTTGTGCGATCACCTCAGGAGAAGAAATCTTCTTGGGATCATTCTGAGAAGATTGCGTAACATCAACAGTTTGTTTTTCTTTTTCACTCTCAGTAGTAACAGGTTCGGTTTCTTTTGGAGTTTCAGTAGTTTTTTGAGTAGAAGCGACGGCGACAGAAGTATTAGTTGCTACACTTGTAACGGGAGTTTTATTTTCTAAGGTAGCATCCGGTGCTTTCACATCGGGCGTGGAGACATTCTGTGAAGTCGCAGTAACGGCCACCTGTTTTTCTTTGCCAACATCTGTTGTGGTTACAGATTTTTCTGCGGTAACTGAACTGTTCGGTTGAACATTCGCGATGCTAAGTTGTTCAGCAGCTGGATTTTTAATTTCCGGTTCGCTAGCTGGAGAGGTTTTGTTTTTCTTCTGAAGAGCGATTGCTTCAAGAACGTTCATTTTTTTCTCTCCCTGGTAAGCTGCGATGAATGCTTGAGGAACGCCACTTTCATTCAGCGCACGTTTTGCAATCGAATAGTTCGGTGTCTGCTCAATGTAATACTTTTGATAGCCTTCCTCAGTGAAAGAGCTAATCTCATTTTTGCCAGTATAGATTTTTTTCAACTGATCGTCACTAAGATCAGATTTTGAGGCAGCGATCTGCACACGATATTGAATTCCTGTTGCATCACTGGTAGTAGTGGTAGACGAAGCAGTTGGAGTAGATGGTGTGACATTCTTACTAGGCGAGACTTGAGTTGCAGCTATTTCTGTAGCCGTGACTTTATTTACCTTCTGGGTTTCTGTTGGCTTTGCAACAACATTTTCTTTTGCTATGACTGATGGTTTACTGGTGGCTGTATCAACAGCATTCTTTGACGGCACCGGATTTTTTGCATCTGTCTTAGATGCTACAACATCAACTTGAGTCTTGGTAGAATCTGGTTTGACGATCTTCTGTGTGGCAGGTGCGGCAGCAAGCAGTATTGGTGCATTATTCTGACCCGGTGCAATTTGCGTTTTTGCTTCCTCTGATTTTGCAACAACATTTTCTTTCGCTATAACAGGTGGCTTACTGGATGTTGTATCAACTGTATTTTTTATTACCGGACTTTTTTGGTCTGTCTTTGTAACAGTTTCATTCGATACAGTAGGAGAGGAGACTACAGCCCTGTTTGGTACTTGTTCAGATTTCGATTTTTCATGAGTTAGGTTTCCAGCAACAGCGATGGGCGCAGCGTCTACAGCTTTTGCAGTTGTTGATTGAAGTGGTGCTGAGACATTTTGCGATGCAGATGTTGTTGTGGCTAGCGCAGGTGCACTTGAAGTTGGCGTGACTTGGCTCGATTTTTCAGCAGATGTTTTTGCTACATTGGGTTGCTTACTTGCGACAGTATCTAACTTACCGAGATCAGCAAGTGGTTGCACGTTTTCGTCAGATATACTTGGTCCGCCTTCGGCAACATAACTGAACACAATAGTTTGTCCATCTCCAATCACAGCTTCTGACTTTTGGAATTGTATCTTACTCACATCGGCATCCGGGTCTTGTACCATATTCGGTACCAATTGAAACGTAACAAGATCACCAGGATTAATGTGTACGTCCTGTACGTGCTTAATTTTACTCTTTTGATCGTACACCGATTCCGTATTTTTTTGGATATCGAAAGTGTAGAAATTCAATTTCGTAAATGACGTCGTGCTTTTTGTTGTTTGCGTTGTCCCTGTTCTGAAGTTGTCGTATTCAACCGTGAGATTATATTTTTGTCCTGGTTGGAAATCGAATTTTAAATTTTCTTTGCTGCTGCCAGCAAGTTTGATTTGATCACCCTTGGAGGTGTAAATGAAAAGTTCTTCTTGTTTTGAAACATTGTGCTGCTTCTTCTTGAATGGAAGTTTATAAACTCTATAAATGTCGTTGCCTCCAAGTCCACCTGGCCTGTTGGATGATAGATAGTATTCATTGCCAGAGCTATTCATGACAAATCCAAACTCATCGGCTACAGAATTGATAGGTGCTGGTAAATGTTGTGGTGGATGATGATGCGCTTGTTTAAGATTCACTTTGAAGATGTCGAAGCCTCCAAGGCCACCATGTCCGTTCGACGCAAAGTATAAGATGCTGTCGTTGACGAGCATTGGATAGAGTTCATCGCCATGCGAGTTTATTGTTGCACCTAAAGCCACAGGCAGCGACCATTTCTTTCCGTTGAATTGGCTGTGATAAAGATCAAATCCTCGTGTATGCTTCGGACTGTGTGCTGCGAAATACAGCATCGTGCCATCACTGTTAATCGTAGGTTGTCCCAGGCTGTGATCGAAATTTTTAAAAGAGAGCTTGTTGACTTTGAGTTGTGAGGAAGGATCAGTAGGAATGGTGCTGTAGAAAATCTCCATTGCTGGAGGTGTTGTAGTTGATTCTTTTTCTGTGCCTGTGAAAAAAAAAGTGTTGGTATTGCTTGCGATGGCAAATCCTCCCTCAACTCGTCCGGAATTTACAGCAGCATTTAAAGTGCTCACTTCTCCAATAGCACCTTCATTGTTGAATTCTGACTTGTAAGTATTAAAGGTTCCACCAGATGCACGATCAGAAGAGAGTATTATTTTATTATCGTATAGAAGAGGTGCTGAGTCAGAATTCTTTGAATTGAGTGAAGTAAGATTCTCTGTAACAAAGATAGTGGAGTCCACGTGCTCACCACTTTTAGCAACTTGAGTATTGTACAATTCTACCCAATGCCTCAACTCGGCTGATTTGTTTGACGCGCTAAGGATCGTAATGTATTTTAAAATGTATTCCGTTCCCACATCAGGATTGATGGCCAATGCTTTGAGATACAATTGAGCTGCCAAATCATCTTTGCCAAGCATGTGATAAGCATCCGCCATTCCTAGCATAGCATTCACTTCTTTCGGATTTTGTTGAATAGCCTTATTATATGTGTTGACGGCAAGAACATAGTTCTTGTATTGACTATAGTAGTCGCCCTTGATGGTGTAAATACTTTTGCCAGCAGTGAGGGAAGTTTTGGATAACTGCGCGACGCTTTGATATCCACAAAAAAGTGCCAATATAAATAGTACGGTTCTCACGGTCAGGTGGATAGAGTATATCAAAGATACTAGAGGTTTACATCAGTTTGCTTTTGATGTAAGTTCAGATTGAATATTGTACTTTATTCAGCTGTTAATCAGAAAATAATCTGGTTTTTTAAGGAAAAAGATGTCGCTAAATTTTAAAGGGCAGCAAGTTACTTCAGTCTACCCATTGGCGGTTCCCATTAACTGGTTCCGGTGCTTTTCTATATAATAGAATCCCGGCACCAATTGAAAGCCTAACTCCAGACCAATCGGCCGTTGTCTCAATGCGGCTCAAAGGAGAAAAAAGATACTTATTATTAGAGGTTTTCAGAGCTTCCGAAGTTTGAAATTCATATCCAAGGCCAGCCTGAAATACCCACCTTCGTATTTTCTTTTGCGCCATAATTCCAGGACGTAACCCGTAACTGTTCGAAGTTAGTTTCTCACTTTCACTTTGCAATGAAGTGCCGATTGAAAGTGCATCTGTTAGTGAAAGTACTGAATGAATCAAGGATGCATTGAACGTTACGAGCAACGACCAATCTTGTGAACGGTTTACCTTCGTTTGAAAGAGTACTCCATATTGCGTTCCTATTAGATTTTGATCAAGCAGCGCATAACCTGAATAGTCTTTGTAACTGAGTCTTCCACCAGTGGACATATAGTCGAAAGAAATCCCTACGGCCGAGTTCGAAGAAATTTTTCCAACCGCACTTACTCCAAAAGTAAAGTAAGGGGGAAAGTCGTCCGTGACTCTAAGCGGAAGATTTACTGAGGACAAAAATTCATTTCGAAATGTCTTTTCGGTCTTCATGCTATAAGTACCAACACCAGTTCGAAAAACGAGGTAACTGTCTTGCGCAAGAGCACTGCCTCCTACAAACACAAACAAAATCACAATTGCGCTTCTCATTTCACTTGCTCTATAAACCCTCGGTAAACAAAATGGTAATTGTTACTGAAAACATGACCACGTGTATAGTCCTGTGCTTTCATTGTTTTGATGTAATGAAAGTCGTCAATGTCTCTTAGGCGAATGATCGAATGATAGCTATCACGGTGACGAGTGTAGAATGTTTTAGTAAAATCATCGTAGCCTAGTTCAACGAGATATTCTGTACGGTCAGAAGACAAGTAAGGATAAGTCATTGACCGACTTATGGCGAAGGGCTGACCAAATTGTGCAGGAGGCGATTGGAGATTATACACCGAAATGGTGGCGCCAGTTGGATAAGCAAATTGATCTATAATAGTCTCGTTAATCAGCTCATTGGTTCCAGTTCTAAAATATTTCCGGCCTACAGCCACAACGCCAATTTGGTTGTAGGTTCCTTGGGACTCTTTAAAGACTTTTCCACTGCCGTCAGAGAAATTACGAACAATATAAGCTCCGTCATTTGATACGATTGAAGCATCAATCGAATTATCATCCATTATCGACCATTTAACAACCCCCGCAGTGAAGTCAAATAGCATTGAACTATAACTCGACTTGAACATTGTTAACGTCACGAGACCATTGTCGGAAATATTCCCTAAAAAGAGCACGCTGATAGGCGCATTGCCGCCGCCGGCGCTAAACGTTGGAGTGGAAACATCAATCTGCGACCGGCTAGCAAAATTTAGTGGATCGAACTTAAACAGTTTTGAGTTATCGGTAACAACCAACGCTACTGCTTCGTTGTGTGGAATCCGCATTGAACTTAGGGCCTGACTTGCGCCAAAACTCTGAAGAGAAAGACTGTCTTCAATTGTAAAGTCGGGTAATGAGTAACGATAAATTTTTTGCGCGTTGGCAATCAAGAGTTTGCCAGCTACGGGAAGTATCCCATAGTCTACAAAAGGTTTCAAATTGGGGGTCGTGCTAAGGAGTTTGTATGTTGAATATTTTTGAATTTCATGTCCTTTCCTATAAATGTCAACATGGTAATTCCATGCATCGCCAAGCACGAGCGTGTCTATTGAAACATCTACTGGCGCAGTAAGAGGAAATGTTTTTGAGTTAAGCCCACTTACAGTCACCACGGTATTTTCAGTGCTGATTATAGTTTGCGCCCATGAGACATGAGCGATATTTTGTTTATCAATACTCACTTGATAATCGAAAGGTTGATTAAACGTGACGGTGCCTAAGACCTTTTCATAAAATGTATACCCCGACGCGCGGAATTCGTAAGTAATGGGGCCGCCAACATAACCTGGATCCACAAAGTGATCGAGGCCTTTATTAACGATGGTGGAGTCGGGAAATATTCCTGTTCGTTTAATTGTGTAGGCGAAGTTCTTTTGAGCTATTGCGTTCCACCGAATCGTAAGAAAACCATTTTCAATTTTTGCAGTCGGAGAGATGGTAGGAGGAGGAGTAGGATCAATAACGATTGTAAATTTTTTTTCAACCAGATAGTACTCGGCATTAAGGTGTTCTGCAAGGCTACCTGACTGCGTAGCTAGCTTGATTTTGAGATCGACCTGATGCGAACCATTGCTATAGCTAAAAGGATTCATCGAGAAGTAAATATTCGCATATCCTCCACTTCCGCCGTCTGCCTGCTTTCCGTCCACCCACACTTCGTAACCGATGATAGGTTTGGTCGCGTCCTTAAGAGAGAAACTGAAGTATTGGCCGTTAAGGAGGTAGTAAGGATCACTAAAGTTTGGATCGTTTATTTCAATAGTGGCTTTAATTGGTGGCGGCACTGAAATTGGATTAATATACTCGTGATGGGCCGTGTAAGTACATTCTGTAAAAATGGAAGTAGATAAGAGAAAAATGACTGCCAGAGAACCTGGCAAATTAAAAAATCGAATAAGCCTCAAAGCGAGAATATTTAACTCAACAAAAATAATGAACCTTATGCTCTAGCTAAAATCTGACTTTATAATAATTCAGACTCGCTTATAAATATATTTATAGAATAATTGAACAGAATCAGAAAAGAAGGCACTTGTTCATTTGTCCAGTATGGCAAGCTCCTGTTGGATCATTTGCGATAGAATATCAAAATCTTCTTTATCCAATTTCTCCTTGGTCATTTGCACAATGGCTTTGTGGTGAAGCTCCGTTAGCTTCCTCTTCTGCACTGCACTATCCTTTGAACTATACTTTCTGATTTGAAGATATTCGAGGAAGTAGGTATCCAGGTGATCTTTTCGTTTTTGGAGGATTCCTCTCTTGATCGCCTGAGCGGCTCCGTAGATAACTGCCATCACAGTAATTAGCAAAGCAATTGCATCAGCATACCGCTCCAGCAAAGTTGGTTGATCTCTTAGAATGTAAGAACGCGTTCCATCATGTAGGGGCAACAGGAGACTTGACTTGTCAAAGTTTTCGTTGATAGTTGCGTACATGCGCTCACGGCTCAATAGCTCTAATCGATTTTCGAAGATAGTTTTTGCAAGTTCATAGCAGGCCGTCTCACCCAAATAACTGTTTCCAACCATCAACACAGTAGTTGAAAATGTTTTGATGCCATAGGAGAGAGGATCTCCTGGCACACCGGCAATATTGATGGGTTCGAGAGCCTCATCAAACTCAGTATTGAATTCAATCCAATCCTTGTTGAAGGAGACTGGATACCAACCCTTTTTTTCAAATCCTTCCGCTCTTTTACCGTAAAGAGCCCCCCAGTAGACAAGAATTTCAGGCTCATCATCAAAACTGACGAACTTGATTCCTTTTATTTTTGCGCGCTTAAACCGATCCTCAAGAGTTGTGTTGACTTCCCCTCCAAGCTCCTCAATGCCAATTCGCTTTCCTGAGAAAATGCTATTCGCTGATGTGGTATCTGCTATTGGATGCCTGGTGAAGGTGAGGAAAACTCGTTTGGCAATTGGCATAACAGCTCTAAGGTTACTCGCTTCAGGACCAAGAATCTCCATCATTCGATAACTATGATTGTTTACAAAGGTGAGCTCAGCATCGCCTGAGGAAACCATCTGAAAGCTCTTAATCGAATTTTCTGTTTCAATCAATTGCAATTGATATCCTCTCTTTTTCAAAAGTGTATCAAGGTGGTTGAAAATTTGATGATGAACGTAGGTGTCCTTTTGGATGGCCACGCGGAATGACTTCTTGGGTGAAATCATATCACAGCTGCACAAGACTGAACTTATAATGAGTGCGGTAATGAGTCGTTGCATAATGGATAAATGGTAAAGGCTCCGATTTTAAGAACTTACTCCACCATTTCTCACATTATTTTTCTGTGTGTCGGAATCCTTGAACAAAAGATAATGGAATTTTTCTCATTATAGAAGAGCACACTGTCTATTCGTATTAATTAATGTACTCCCGAATAAAATAATAAGGAGACTTTCTAACTCGGAAGTTTTCAGCTTAGATTTTATTGTTAATGACTTAGTCATCACAGTCTATTTCCAAATTGATAAAATGCCTGGATTCAGGTCAAGGGGAAAAATACGGTAGCTAAACGGGAAAAAACATCTTTCAAAACAATTATCCAATTAGTTACCTTAGTTCAACTAATTCAATAGCCATGAAAAGGAAAACAATTCATGCGCCAATCTTCCTGATTGCCCGCTTTATACTAACCACAATTGCCATTATTAGTAGTAATTATTGTTTGTCGCAATGCATCAAGGTTGAAGGAATGGCAGTGGTAGAAAGTGATAGCCTTCATTATAAACCAAGAGGGAATAAATGTGAAGGTTTATTTAGGTGCCATGTTGGATCAAATGAAGAAAGGATATCGATCATCAACTTCAGTACCGGTAAACTGCATTATGACCTGCAGCACCCAGGAGTAATATCTTTAATTTCCTCTGTACCTGATAAAGTCATTAAAGTTGAGGCACATCCGGTTTCATTATCAACCTTTTATCGCATGGATGCTACTCTTAACTCTAATCAGCCCCTTGAATGGAGGGTGAATGATATTCTCGCCAAGATTAATCTTCATCATAACAATCTTGGGGTATTTGGATGCATAGAGAACAGTAGGTCGAGGGTCTATGTACCTGTGGTAATTGCCGGCGGCGATAATGCCCTTCATTTAGTATTACGTTCTTCAGTTAAGGTCAACGATGTGCGATGGCAGTATAAGAAAGTTGATCAAAATGGGTCGAGACAGTATGTCGTTCCTAATAACTCTAGTCTCGGAGATTTTTTTCCTAACACGCCTATCAAAATACCAATCGATCCAACATTGAAAGGGACATACGAATTGCAGATTGTTGCAATATCATCAGGATCGCTGGATCAGATTCCCGAAACATATATTATTCAAATTCCATGAACTCACATCGATCTGTTCGTAAGATGTTTGAAAATCTAAGAAAGGGACTTGTTGATTCACTCACAGAACAAGTCAATAATAAAAAT
>DASYTA010000347.1:0-5642 GCA_036002745.1 Cyclobacteriaceae bacterium
AGAATTGTTTTAGCGTTCGCATTCATAATCAATTTACTTTAAAGTACTCATCACCGGTTCTACGGATTTGTGCTCGTTCAGTTTATGCAATTCAAGAATAGTAGTTCTTCCATCTTCACTTTCACGATACATTGGTACAAACTTCCTGTTGAATTGAATTTCATTGTAGGTATAGGATGTTCGTCTTAATACAAAATTCGAAAACACATCATCAAAGCCACGTACTAACACATACACTTCCAGATCTGCTGCTTTAATATCTTCAGCTGTAAAACCCGCCAATGGACTTTTGTCATCAATAGGATGAACAACTGTCCAATTCATAGAAAGACTATCGACTTTACTTCGCTCCAAAGCGAGATCATAAAATTTATAAACCGATTTACCGTTCTCTTGCATCAACAAAGCAGCATTGACACGGATATCAACATCGGTAAGCGTGTGATTGTCTTTATACGAAGCAAAACGAAACATAAATCCTGTTCCACCACGATAAGGTGCAATTACTGCGTGATCACTAAAGACCAAAAACGATTTCGGTTTTGCAAAGCGACCGTAAATCAAACCTGTCATAATAGCGAATGAAATGAAACCACACATCGCTTCGATCGAAGCAACAAAGTTCGCACCATCACCAACTGGATTAACTCGTCCATATCCAACAGTCGTGAATGTTTCAGTACTGAAAAAGTAAATCTCTTTTATAGCTGACCATCGATCAGTAGATATCATACCAACAAACTGATCAGTACCGATTAAAAGATAAATTGTGGTGAAGAAAAGATTAATACCAATAAAGAACGAGAATATGAACAGGGCAAATTTCCAGAGCGGAAGGTTGAGCATACTTTGAAAGAGACTAAACCGCTGCCAGAATCCCTGCCCCTCTTTTTGAATATTGAAAGTGCCGTCTCGGTTGATAAACCGCCCGCCATAATTGTCGCTGGTACCAAAACCCGTGTCGTTATTGACTTTCGAGAAAGGATTGATTGATCGAAGTTTTGCCATCTGAAGAATTGTTCAATACAAAACTACGCGATTTTAAAACGAAAAGACTGGCAAAATTTTTCGCTTATACCGATAAAGGTATATCTAGTGTAAAGGCTGATGAGAACTGTTGTTCTTCTTAATCCTCTTGAGTTGATAATCTATAAATGCGGTTAAGATCAAGATGCTAATTCCAAGCAATTCATTTCCCAGAAAAATGAAATACATCGCTAGCCCGGCGAGTCCCACTAACGCCAAGAGAATAATATTCAACAATGAATTTCGCAATGTCAAAATCAAGCGCTTTGATGATCTGAAAATACGGAATGAACATTAAGCTAATGTGTAGGAATTGTGAAGGAGTAATGATGTTAACTAGTTTTCTTCTTCCACCAATTGCTTTTTGCGTTCCGGCGCTAGTTTTCCGATTTTATAACTGAAGCTAACTTTAACTATGAAATTATAAAGTGTGTTGGTTGTGTTCTGAATGAGATAGGGGGATTTCAAATTTGAATAGACTTTATACGTTGGTGTTGCAAAGTTGTCCAGCCCAAGTGTCAAAGAGCCGTTCTTACCCCACAGGTTCTTTTTCACACTTACACTGTGATTAATGGGGTTAGTACGATAACCTTGCAGATTGTACGACTTACCTTGATACGATCCGAAGAACTGGATACTCCATCCATTTGAAAAATTATAGTTGCCAAACATTCGGAAGTTGGGTGTTAGGCCTTCCATAGTAGCATTGAGAATTGGATCAGACGAATTGTTTTTTAAAATGCGATAGAATGTATCGGTACCTCCATTGATTGTAAATCGATCTGAGATTGGAACACTGATAAAAATAGATATTCCATAGTTAGCTTCAGTCCCAATGTTCTGAAATATAGAAATGATTGTGTCACCCTTTATAATCCTTGCTGGTTGAATATCATTGGTATTATACCGCATGAAAGCCGAAAGATTCAATGTTGCTGCTTTGATGTTAGTCTTGTAGGCAATCTCCGCTAAGTGTGTGTACTCGGGCTTCAAGTTTGGATTACCCATTGTTGCATTCTTTGGGTTAGATGCCTGAAGAGTCGGGTTAAGATCTCGTAAACTCGGACGTTGTATCCTCTTATTGTAAGATATCTTGATCAACTTTCCATCCTTCAATTTTTTTGAAAGGTTAATGCTTGGCACTAAGACTCCATACGAGGGGATCTTTGCATCTGGTGCGCCACTAAAAGTCGCTTGGATATCGGTGTACTCATAGCGACTGCCTGCTTTCAAAGTGTAATCATTTGCTGTAATTGAATAAGTTGCATAGCCGGCTGTGATGTATTGATTGTAATCCAAACTTGACGGAGGATGGTTACTGTCAATGTCATACGCTCCATCAGATCCATTAGATACATAATAAGCGTAATCGCTTTGCACTTTCCTGATAGTTGACTTCCCACCAAATTCTAATAATTGATTTTCTTTAATGGGTTCCTGATAGTCAGCTTGTAAAATTGTTTCTTGTGTATACCCAGGGTTATCGTTTTTATGGCGCTGCAAAACGGATTGATCAGCTTCTTGAACAGTTGTGTTTACATACCCGTTGGTTTGATTGCTTTTGCTATAAATACCTAGGAAATTAAATTCGCGATTCTTCTTTGAGAACTTTTTGGCATAAGCAAGAGATGCATCAATATTATCACCTGTGCTCGTAGAAATTATATTTTGAAGAGTGTTTGTTTGCCCGCTGATGTTGTAAGTTTCCGTTAACAAATGGTCCTGATAAGAATTTTGACTGCGAGTGCCGTATCGCACTGATGTGCTAATCGAGTTATTCTTGTTGATATCATAATCCCAACCAAACGTGTAAGTCCCTTGCGTTCCATCGTTGCGTGTGTGTGCAGTTTGTAAATTTACAGTCGTGTCATTAACTAGTGTTACCGGATCTGTTACATATGTTACCTGTTGGTTAGAGTAATCGCCAATTACATTGTAGGTTGGCCGAATAAAACCACCCAGCGAAAAACCCATCTTGCCTTTTCGGTAAGATCCATTTGCACCAAAATTAGAACCTCGAGACCCAACAGTGACGTCTGAATTAAAAAATTGCCCATCCAAGGTATTCTTCTTCAACACGATATTTATAATTCCAGCCGAGCCTTCTGCATCATACTTCGAAGATGGTGATGTAATTACTTCCACTGTTTTAATCATGTCGGCTGGAATTTGCTTGAGTGCATCAGCAACACTATTGGCTGAAATAGTAGAAGGTTTGTTGTTAATCAACACTTTGACGTTGGCGCTTCCTCTTAGCGATACGTTACCATCTATATCAACCGTAAGCATTGGAACTCGCTTGAGCACATCCGATGCATCTCCTCCTTTAGTAGTAAGGTCTTGCTCAGCATTGTAGATTGTTCGATCGACTTTCTCTTCTACTAATGTCTTTTGTCCTTCAACGACTACTTCGTGAAGCATCTTCACAGATGGACTTAAAATAATTGTTCCCAGGTTAATCTCGCTGTTCTTTTCCAAAATTTGAACTGAAACTTTCTTATTGGCATACCCCACAAATGAAATTATCAAAGCGTAACTTCCCTTCGCTGCCTTTGGTATTAGAAACTTTCCACTCTCATCGCACACCGCACCGTTAATCGGTTTGTTATTGGATGGATCAACAAGGGCTACAGTAGCAAACTCGACAGGCTTTTGAGTAAGCGAATCGATAACAACTCCAGAAATACCAATGGTTTTTTGAGCATAAACAGTTGAACAAACGATAGATGCAATAAAGAATAGAAGTTTTTTCATGTACGCCTTTGACAAATCACCTGCACGATTCATTCCCTTTAGATTAAAATTATTTGTAATTATGAAGTCAAAACTAATTACATCTGCTTTTATTAGAACTACCGTCGATCAATATTAAATCTTCATTAATTATTCGTATCAAGCAGCCAAAGCTCATGAAAGATTACAAAAAATATTATATCATCCCCGCTCCTCCTGAAGATGTCTATCGAGCACTTACATATCCCGCTACCATCCATCTGTGGAGTGGTGAATTTGCAGAAATGTCAACCGAACCAGGATCGGAATTTTCTTTGTGGGAAGGAAGTATTGTTGGAAAAAATCTGGAGTTTGAACAAAACAAAAAGATTGTACAGCAATGGTATTTTGGAGATCAATCTGAGCAATCCATTGTAACTATTATTCTTCATCCACACAAAGAAGGTACATCAGTAGAGCTACGACATACTAATATTCCAGATCAGGATTTTTCAAACATTAAAGAAGGCTGGGACGAAAACTACTTCGGATCGTTGCAAGAATTTTATGAAGAATAGAAAACTCTCGAACTGATTGTCTGCCAATTGTAAAATTCAACTGTATTTTTATTTTTACTTTTGAACGAATCTTGGACTACATGAAAAATTCGCTGATCCTTCTTATAAGCCTCATCCTCTTTTCGATAACTCTTAACTCCTGCCATACGAAATCAATAAACGATACGTGGCATGTCACAAAACTGAAACTTGGTTCCAATGATCACGAAAGTGAGGCGATTTACTCAGATGCGTTCCTGTCATTTTACGAAAATGAATTCGCTTCATTCTTCAATAAAAACGAGCATAATAAAGGAATGAGTCCCCTGTACCGCACAGGTCAATGGAAAAAGACAGGCGAGACATTGAGCCTTACACTTCACGGGACAATGATTGACGTAAAATTCCTCATCGTTGAACTTACCGAAAAGTGGCTGGTGTTAGAGATTAAAGAGGGACCAAAGGGAACCATCGGCACACAATTGAAATGTCAACGTTCAGAATTGTACAGGAACAGCACATTTGATTTACTTAGTCAAGAGAATAACCGTTGGCGCATAAAACCTGCACACAAAGAAAATGCTTCTGAAATCCAACATCGCGTGGCGGGTCATGTGAGGTTCTTGGTAAACTATTTTGATATGGTCGACAAAAAAACGCAAACGTACTTTGAGCCTGCCGCATTGCAAACACCTTTTCGTTTTTTCTCCAATGGCATAGGGCTAGCCACTGACTTTGAAATCGACAATGCCTGGGTTTCCAATTTCTATGACGAAGAAGATGCATCTGCCGGTGCCAAGATATTAGCGCAGGGACTAAAGAGTATGGACGAATATCCGGGTGATGGAAAGAATTATGTTAAAGGCTATTATAACGCTCTTCAGATGATCCTGGAACATATAGAGAAGTAATCAGGTTTCACAATATCCAAAGGACCTACTTTCCCAATTAAACTCGTCCGGCATGACAATTAAAGTGCCGTTACCTATTTATCAACAGCAGGAGTCAAAATGATATTTCTATACTCAATCGGCTCATGATCGCCCTGAAGCATGATAGGTCCTGGCTCCCCTTCCTTACTGTCTAATGCTCCTCCGGTAATTCCAGGAATTGTTTGATCCGTAACTATTGCAATTCCATTTGCAACGATGGTAACTCGTCTTCCGATTAAAGTCACATCATACGATTGCCACTCTCCCGCGCTCTTAGCTGCCATTTGATTAGGCTCTATAAATCCATAGATACCTCCGAAAAAAACGTCGCTCGGTTCACTCCCTTTGTTATCAGTGACTTGAAGTTCATATCTGCCTCTAAGATAAATACCACTATTACCATTTTTCGGACAAC
>DASYTA010000348.1:0-2557 GCA_036002745.1 Cyclobacteriaceae bacterium
TGATACGCAATGGCCACCCATAAGACCATCCCCAAAAGAGTAACAAAAAAATAGATAGCTGATAATATCACCGTCCACCAATAGCTCTCAACACCCGCCGCAAGGAAATAAGCTTCTACTTCAAGACACGGAGAAAAAAACATTGCCAAGGAAAGACTGGCAATCATTTTAAATTTAGAATTTTGATGTTGTTGATCAGCAACGTGAAAGTGCTTATGTCTATGATGGCGGTAAATGAAAATCCCTCCGATAATAATTAAAACGACGGGTGCGATGTATGGAGTGACCGATTTATACTTCTGAGAAAGCTCCCACCCGAAAAATGCTAATCCCCATCCGATAAGCAACGTACTTGCTACATGACTAAGTCCTGAAATTGCTGTTATTTGAAGAACCTCGCGAAGCGACCAATTTTCTTTTTTTCCAATGGCCAGAATTGGAAGCCAATGATTGGGAATGATGGCATGAAGCAGACTTAAGAAAACACTTCCAAGGACAAGAGTGATCATTATGAGGTTTTACAACGGGCAAAAGTAACTCAATTACCCATTGATACGGGAATTAATTACTCCTCTACATTTTTTAAGGTGTTCAACAATTCAAAACTCCCACTCACAACAATTTTGTTTTTAAAATCATTCAATTGAGAATCGATTTCAGTATACCCACCATCTGAAGCGCCAGTTTTTATTTCCAAAAGTTCATACCGGTGCGTGGCAGCATCTTTTTCAACAAACACAAAATGCTTTGCCTCGAAATTTACAATAGCATCAACAGGAAGAGCAGAGACGGAATTTAATCCAGTTTCAATAACCGCACTAAAGTAGGTGCCCGGAATCAAGTTCGCGTCTTCGCCTTCAAGATGACAATGAACACGAACAGTACGTTCAGCGGTAATTTCTTTGCCGATCAAAAAAACCTTGGCCAACCTTTCTTTAGTTTCATTGGAAAGAAGAATATGAGCTAATTGTCCAACTTTAAGTTTCGGGATATCTTTTTCAAAAATTTGTGCTTCCGCATGAACATGTTCTGTGTCAACAATTCTAAACATAATGTCTGTAGGGTTGACATGCATGCCGATGTTTACGTTTACCTGCGACACGAAACCAGCAATTGGAGAAATGATATTTACTGAATTTTTGATTTCGCCTGATTCAATGTCTGCCGGGTTGATGTTTACCAATTTCAATTTAGCTTTTAGACCCGCAACTTTTGCCTTCGTGCTTAAATAGGCCGACTTAGATTGTTGTAAGGCTTTTAAAGCATTGACATTTTCTTTTGATAGATCTAACTGACGATTATACTCCTGTTCCAAAAACTCCAACTGATTTTTATTATCAAGGTAATCTTGCTGTAACTGGATGTAATCAGGATGCTCCAGAATTGCCACGATCTGACCTTTTTTCACATGCATGCCCTGTAGAAGTTCAGTTGATTTTACAAAGCCACCCAGCGGTGCTGAAATTGAAACAAGATTTTGTGGAGGAACATCAAGCACACCATTAGCTTTAATACTTCCGCTTAAGCTCCTGTTTTCCACGCTGTTGAGTTGAATGTTTATTGACTTGAATTGTTCGTCAGACAAAACAACTTCGTTTGTCTTTTTTTTAACCGTTGAAGTTGACTCCTTCTTTTCAGAAGGAGCCGAGCAGGAGAGAATAATACTAGAAAAACAGATGAAAAGAAATTTTGATGAGGTATTCATTAGACGGATTTTAATATTTTCCTAAAAGATATTCGAGAGTAATTATGGATTGATTGTATTGATTGATGGCTTGCAGATAATTGCTTTTGATACCTAGGGAAATTTTTAATGATTGTAAAAATTCGATGTAGTTAATTTCTCCTGCGCGAAAAGCTTTACGCGCTTGACTCAGAATCAGATTCGCATTTTGCAATGCGCTTGTTTCGTAATAATTCAAAGAAGAAGTGTTCTTATCGAGTTCACGAAGAGCTTGCTCAAAATTTCCGGTAAGAGTAATTTGGTATTGCTCGGCTTTCTTTCGCATTGATTCTTCTTGAAAAGCTGCGGCGTTTGCTCGTGCAATATTGGGTTTGATCCACAAAGGAATAGCAAGCCCCAATTGAAAACCGGTGAACTGTTTGCTTCTCGAGAAGAAAACATCCGTGCCGTCTACATTTTGAACACCCGTAAGACTTTGAATAAAACCGCCAACGAGAAGATCTGGCATAATCCTGCTTTTTTCCATTCGCTTAAATTGTTGAGAAATCGTAACCTCTTGATTAATGAGTTTTAGATCGGGATTGTTTTGAATTTGAGAACCGCTAATCTCCGTTGGCATAGCTCGTTTTTTCAATTCGTCAGCGGCAGTAACGGAGGAATCGCTTTTTAATAGAGCCTTTAACCTGGCTTGAGAAATTTCTATGTCGGCAAGGTTTTGACGTTGCAAATTTTGTATTTCCAAACGTTGGGTTTCTGCTGTTGTTTTTTCAAGGAGATTGCTTTCTCCTGTTTTGAAACGTATGGAAGAGGCATTGGCAAAGTCGGTGTACAAACTATCCTGTGCTGTTAATAATTTTTTTTGTGCTTCTTGAT
>DASYTA010000349.1:0-4138 GCA_036002745.1 Cyclobacteriaceae bacterium
AGTTACATCTTCAAAATATTTGACGGCATCATAAGAAGTATAACCGAATATCCCCATCGATTGAAACCGAGGTTCAGCGGCGCTGATATCAAATGAATTCTTAAATTCTTCCAACAGCAATGTCAGATTTTTCTTCTTGTCATCAAGAGCAACCTCGTGAGACTTTCCATCCGGAAATCGTGTTGCTACTTTGCCGGCCTGAACAGTAAAAGATGCAATTGGCTCACAGCAGATCAACGACAAGCTGTTTTCATTTCCATGATAATCTGAGCTCTCAAGCAAGATACTTCCTGCAAATACATCACGGAGTTTTAGGTAGATATTCACCGGCGTGAGTGTATCTGCCAACAGTTTTTTGTAGTGAGTTTGAAGTTTATATGTCATTTCATTAAAGTTCTGAGGTTATGAAAATAAAAAAGCCTGCTCCTTATGATCGGGGCAGGCCTTTTAGAAATATTTCTTTTTCAATTAAGCACAATCCAGCACCGATCGACTGTCGACCTGTGCCACCACCATGCATTGATTGAAAATTGATTCATAGTCTAGTCTTCTTTCTTTTTAGCGACTTTGCGCGCTTTTGGTTTTGCTGCATCACCTACCGCTGTAGGTTTTCTGCTAGCTGTCCTTTTCAGTCTTGCTTTGATCTTCTTCTTATTCCTTGAATTACCAAATGAACCTATTGTACGCTTTCCTTTTTTTGATTTTTTATCTCCTCTTCCCATTAAATTAAAAATTTTGTGGGGCAATAATAAGGATGATTTGTGAAATACAAAAACGTAACGCTTAAATATTTGATTTATTAAGTAATAACCGAAGGATTACAAAGCCAGCAACTCCCGAAAAAAGCGAGCCCATAATTACAGCGATCTTAGAACTATCGATCAGCGCCACATCATTAAAAGCCAATAGCGTGATGAATATCGACATTGTAAATCCAATTCCGGCTAACAATCCAATGCCCAATAGATGAGACATCCTTACCGTAGCTGGTATTACGCACCAACCCAACCAAGATCCAATCATTGAAAAAAGGAAAATCCCAAGTGGCTTGCCAATTAAAAGCCTAAGCATGATTCCAAGGCTGTTATTGGAGACCAAGTCATCAGCAAAAGTTGCTGGAATAATCAAAGCAGTATTGGCCAATGCAAAAAGAGGTAGAATTATAAATGTGACGGGCCAATGCAATCGATGTTGCAGATGAGTTGAAGGAGCTGTAGCGTCCCCCGAACGGAATGGAATAGCAAACGCCAAAAGAACTCCCGTAATAGTTGCATGAATGCCTGACCGATGCATACAAAACCACATGGCACAGCCGAGCAGAATGTAAACCCAGATGGCAAGCACATTCATACGGTTAAGAATGATCATTGCAATAAAAAGCAGCGCTGCTATGCCAAGGTAAAGGGCAGCGATATGAGAAGAATAAAATAAAGCAATGATCAAGATTGCCCCAAGGTCATCGATGATCGCCAGAGCTGTTAAAAAAACTTTAAAAGAAAAAGGAACCCTATTACCGAGAAGAGAAAGAATACCCAATGAAAAGGCAATGTCGGTGGCCATTGGAATTCCATAACCATTTTGTGATGGCAAACCATTGTTAAAAATAAAGTGGATAGCAGCGGGAGTGACCATCCCACCAATAGCGGCGATTACCGGCAACAGCGATTTTTTGAAATCATTTAGTTCGCCAATGTAAATTTCACGCTCGATCTCAAGTCCTACCTGCAAGAAAAAGATGGTCATCAATCCATCATTGATCCAAAACTCAACAGGCTTTGACAAAATAGAGACATGCCAAATATGTTGATAGCCTTCGCCCAATTGAGAATTGGAAATAAGTATGGAGCCAATCGCGCAAAACAACAATATCAAACCTCCTGATTTCTCGCTCTCAAGAAAGGCGTTCAAAAATCGCAGGTGCTTCATTGATCAGGTTATCGTTGTAATTATAACTATTGTTGTTGATATGTGTCCATTGATTCCTAATTTTAGCAGCTTAAATCAATAACTCTTATGAAGGTGACCCTCTTATTCGCTTTGCTGATCTTAAGTTGTTCGGCTTTTGCTCAAAAGAAATCCTACGACACGTTGCCTAACATGCCGGAGCATTACGTGACGCGCTATCAGCTCTTTCAAAAGGAGCCAATAACGACAGGGCGAATAATTATGGTAGGCAATAGTATCACTGAAGGCACCGATTGGAAAAGGCTGCTGAATGACTCTACCATAATCAACCGTGGAATTTCAGGTGATGTAACCTTTGGAGTGCTCAATCGATTGAAAGAGATTACCGATCGCAAACCCAGCAAGCTATTTCTTTTAATTGGGGTAAACGATCTTTCCCGGAATACACCTGACGAAGTGATCATCGAAAATATTTTTAAGATTGTCGGTAAGATCCATTCACAATCTCCTACAACCGCTATTTACATTCAAAGTATTTTGCCACAGAATGAATCAAATAAAAATTTACACAACGCTTTTCGTGGGAAAGGTGAACATGTAAAAACGATTAATGCTCAATTAAATAAGTATGCTAAAAAACTGAAGTACACTTATGTAGATTTGTATTCTAGTTTTTTAGATTCAGATGGAAGAATGGAAGCTAAATTCACGTATGACGGATTGCATCTTAATGCTACCGGCTATGATCACTGGATTGAGATTTTGAAGAAAGAAAAATATTTGTGAGAATTGTGAATTGTTTTCATTAGCTGGCGAATGAGAAAGTTTCTTTTTGTTTTTCCGTTTTTCGTTATTTCTTTTTGCTCCTTATCGCAATTTAAAAATATAAAACTTGCCGAACAGTTGGATGATGGTCGGCACCCTCCTATTGAGCCTTCCATAGCGATCAATAGAAATAACCCACAAAACATTGTTGCGGGAATTATGATGGATCGTGTGGTGACCTCAGGTGATGGGGGTACAACATGGGCGGAGTCAAAATTGAATTCACCGTTTGGTGTTTACGGCAACCCAGCCGTTGTCTCTAATGCAAAGGGAAATTTATTCTATTTTCATTTAGCTGATCCGAGCGGCAAAGGTAGTAGTGATGAAGCTTGGCTTGATCGCATTGTATGCCAACCATCCATTGATGAAGGAAAGACCTGGCTTGAAAGTGTCTCTATCGGAAACAATCCGCCAGCAGATCAGATCAAAGCATGGCCGGCAGTTCAACCGAAGAAAAATTTCATGTGTCTTACATGGACTCAGTTTGATAAATACGGAAGTAAAGATGCGAATTGTCAATCCAATATTTTATTTAGTAAATCAAATAACGGTAATCGGTGGTCTACTCCAGTGCAAATCAGTGAATCGCCTGGCAATTGTGCCGATGACGACTTTACGGCAAAGGGTGCAGTTCCCGTCATTGGCACCGATGGGAAAATATATGTAGCATGGACGAATCGTGGCAATATTTACTTCGACCGGTCATACGATGAAGGCAATTCATGGTTACGAAATGACTTGTTGATTGCAAAGCAAGAAGGTGGATGGACACTTGAAATACCGGGATTGAAAAAAAGCAATGGACTTCCTGTGCTCGCGATCGACAACAGCGATGCAAATTTCCACGGTACGTTATACCTGGTCTGGGCTGATCAAAGGAATGGAAAAGACGATACAGACATTTGGTTAATTCGCTCAACAAATCGCGGAGATTATTGGGCTAAACTTGTACGGGTTAATGCAGACGATTCGCGAACACATCAGTTTCTTCCGTGGATAAAAATTGATCCAACAAATGGACATGTATATATTGTTTACTATGACCGGAGAAATTATAACGATAACCAAACTGATGTCTACCTATCATATTCATTTGACGGAGGAAATTCTTTCAAAGAAGTGAAAATCAGTGAGACCCCGTTTATTCCTGATAGTGGAGAATTTTTAGGAGACCATACTAATATCGATGCTTACGGGGGAATCATCACTCCGATCTGGACGCGAATGGACAATGGAAAAACAAGCGTGTGGACTGTTGTTATCAAAGATTCGGAATTAGCCAAGTTGAAATAGGATAAAAAATAAGATGTGAACCCATCGCGCTTAGCCGTAAAAATTATTTTCTTCTTAAACGGCTTTGTCCACGCCAATTATTTTTCTCGCCTTCCCAGAATCCAGGAACAATTTT